>DKVI01000042.1 GCA_002491115.1 Lachnospiraceae bacterium UBA7182
CTTTACCGGGCTTAACAATTTTAATGTCATGTCCATTACAAATACTCTGTTTGATGAATATTTCGGCTTTTCTGATCAGGAAGTAAAAGCCATGCTGGCATACTACGGTCTGGACGAAAAATACGAACTGATCAAGGAATGGTATGATGGTTACCGCTTCGGAAATACGGATGTATATTGTCCCTGGGATGTTATTAATTATGTCAATCGGGTTCGTTTTGATCCGGATGCGGATCCTGAAGCTTACTGGATGAATTCCAGCGGCAACGCCATTATCCGCACACTTCTGAAACAGGCCACGGACCAGACGATGGGGGATCTGGATCAGCTGATAAACGGCCTGCCTGTCACAAAGAAAATCAGCGAAGAACTGACTTATCGGGAACTGTACAGCAGCATCGACAACCTTTGGAGTGTCCTTTTTGCTGCCGGCTATCTGACCAAACGCAAAAAAGTTGCCCTGAACACCTATGAACTGGTCATTCCCAATCAGGAGATCCGCGTCATTTTTACCGAACAGATCCTCTCCTGGTTTCAGGAGGAGGCCCGGAAAGACGCGCCCGCGCTGGACGCTTTCTGCGAAGCCTTCTCCGCCGGCGATCCTGCCGCGATTGAGCGTATGTTTACCGCGTATCTGAAAAAGACCATCAGTATCCGCGACACTGCCGTCCAGAAAAACAAAAAAGAGAACTTCTACCACGGTATCCTTTTAGGCCTTCTAAGCCACCGGGGCGACTGGATCTTACGCTCCAGCGCACAGTCCGGCAAAGGCTACAGTGATATTCTGATTCTGATCCGCTCCGTTTCCATGGGGATCGTAGTCGAACTCAAATATTCGGAAAGCCGGAATCTGGAAGCTGCCTGCCTGCAGGCCCTTGCGCAGATCGAAGAAAAGAACTACGCGGATCAGCTCATCGAAGAGGATATGACCACGATTTTAAAATACGGCATCGCATGCCGCAGAAATACCTGCATGGTAAAAATGGCAGAAAGGACAAAACAATAAAAGAATGCAGCTTATTTTAAAAATTTATCCTGTTTTTTATCCCGTTTTTGTCTGGAAAAAGATGGCAGCCCACTCTTTTGTATGGTATAATAAAACCGTATGAGCTTTCAGGAAATCTGTTTTTAAAGGAGAGTGAATTTCAGGATTGAAAATAAACAGAAACAATAAAAGCAGGTGGCTGCCGGTGCTTTTTGCAGCGATGGCTGTCATAGCGGAACTTTATCCCAGAGCGGTCGTTGTCCGCAGAGTGGCAACGCCGGAGGAGGTTTTCAGGGATTACTATTCTTATTTTAGCATGACGCCTTATTGGAGTGAAAATCCATACCCGCTCAGAGCCGGGATATTTTCCTGTATCCTGCTCTTTTTCGTTTTATTAAGGATATGGAAATGCGCCCGGATCATGGATTTGCTGGCGCTGCTGGCCGGAGCTTCGGCTGTAATCATGTCCGCATACGCCGCAAAAAGCCAGCGCGGATATACGGCAGGTTGTCTGACAGGATCTGCCATATGTATTTTTCTGGTCATTTCAGTAGTTTCCATTGTTGTGGGGGTACTGTTATATGATAAAAAAATTCGTACATAAATAAAGGAGGGACACGAATGAAACGAAGAATTTTGGCCATATTGCTGGCTGGAACGATGCTTCTGAGCGACGGCAGCTTTACCAGTATGGCTGTGAATTCACAGTCAGCAGTTTCTGTAGACGCCGCTGTACAGGAACAGGCGGAAGAAACTGCGGGCAATGATGTGGACGTATCAAATGGGTCGGAAACTGCTGTTTCGGCTCCGGATGCAGCAACCGATGAAAATGACGGAACAGACACATCGGCAGAGGAAGGAAAAGAGGGAACGGAAACGCCCGACAGTTCCAGAACGGAAAATGAGGCCACGCCGTCTGCAGGCGGAGAGACGGACGCCGAACCGGACGTTTCTGAAACTCCTGTAGAAAAGGACACAACAGAGACTGCGGAGGAGACAGAAAAAACATTTGAGACTTCTGTGTCCGGCGATACTGTAACAATCATCAAATATAATCCCGGAACCAATCCGGCAGAGGAACTTATAATTCCGGAGGAACTTGAAGGGAAAAGCAACATCAAAATACGTTATGGCGTTTTTAAAGATTGTACTTCAATCACAAAAGTCGTACTGCCGGATACGGTTACCGAGATCGGATACAACGCTTTTTGGGGCTGCGTTAATCTCGAAGACGTAAGCCTGGGAAACGGCGTAAAGACCATCGGATATAACGCATTTTCCGGATGTACCGCTTTAAAAACAATCAAAATTCCGCAAAGCGTAACCTCCATAGGTTCTTCTTATGGTGGGGTTAGCAACAGCATAGAAGAGATTATCTTTGAAAACGGAATGACTAAAATTCCCAACTATGCCTGCCAGAACGCTTCAAATCTGAAAACGGCTGTTATACCGGATACGGTGACAGAGATCGGGTATAATGCTTTTTACAAATGTACAAACCTGACGGATACAGGGCTGACCGACAATGTGGAAACCATCGGAAACTACGCATATAACGGCTGTACGGCGCTGACCGGCCTGACTTTGGGCGCCAAAGTAAAAACGGTCGGCAACAACGCGTTTGAAGGCTGTACCGGGCTGGCCAGCCTGGCTCTGGGCGATAGTATGGAAACCATCGGAAGCAGCGCATACAAAGGCTGTACAGCATTGGCTTCTGTAAACTTGGGCAACAGCCTGATCAGGATATACGGAAGCGCTTTCTCAGGATGTAGCGCTTTAAACAAAATTACAATCCCCAAAAGTGTAGACCACATAGATTCTAACGCGTTTTACGATAGTATAGCAGAAATCACCTTTACAGACGGAATGACGAAAATTCCGACTAATGCCTGCAATAATGCGTCAAACCTGACAAAAGTTGTTATACCAAATACTGTGACAGAAATCGGGTATAATGCTTTCTACGACTGCAAAAAACTGACGGGTACAGGGCTGACGGACAATGTGGAAACCATCGGAAACAGCACATACAGTGGCTGTACCGGGCTGACTAGCCTGGCTTTAGGCGTCAAAGTAAAAACGGTCGGCGACAGCGCGTTTTCCGGCTGTATCGGACTGACTTCTGTAAAATTGAATGACAGTCTGACCAGCATCGGTCGCAGCGCCTTCCTAGGCTGTAGCGTTTTAAAAGCGATTACAATCCCTAAAAGCGTAACTACCATAGGTTCCGAAGCGTTTAAAAACAGTATAGAAGAAATTACCTTTGCAAACGGCATGGCAAAAATCCCGGACAGTGCCTGCAATGGTGCGTCGAACCTTACAAAGGTTACGTTTTCGTCTACAGCTACGGAAATCGGGTCATACGCCTTTTCTGGCTGTGAAAAACTGACAAGCGTAGATTTGCCGGACGCAGTAACAATCATAGGCTCAAACGCTTTCCAGAACTGTAAGGTTTTGGCCCGCATACATCTGGGCAGCAAAGTGGAGACAATCAAATCATATGCTTTTTCCGGCTGTGCTGTGCTTACTGACATAAACCTGGAGGGCAATATAAAAACCATAGAAAACAGTGCTTTCCAGAGTTGCACAGGACTTACTGACATCAGCTTGGGAGACACAGTCCAAAGCATCGGTAATTCTGCCTTTTATAAGTGTACCGGACTTACCAAGGTAAGCCTGGGAAATGCAGTCCAGACTATCGGAAGTTCTGCTTTCCGGGATTGTACAGGGCTTACAGAAGTACTCATGGGAAGCAAAGTGGAGACGGTCGGAGATTCTGCATTTTTCGGGTGCAAAGAGCTTACCAAAATCGACCTGAACGGAGCCGTTAAATCTATCGGAGACTCAGCGTTCTCTAATTGTGAAAAACTGGCATCCGTACTTCTTGGAAGTAAACTGGAGACGATTGGCAGCAGCGCATTTTCCGGCTGTGTTCTGCTTACAAAGGTCACAGTCCCCAAAAGTGTGACAAGAATTTACAGCAGTGCGTTTTACAACAGTATAACGGAAATTGAATTTGAAGACGGAACTGAAAAGATTCCAGACAATGCCTGCAACAGGGCGACGAAACTGACTAAAGTTACAATTCCGTCTACAGTGACAGAAATAGGTGATTATGCTTTTTACAACTGTACGGTTTTGGAGCAGATTTCTTCAGGCAGCAATATAACAAAATTAGATAGCCCTATAACAAAACTGGGCAGCAATGTATTCAATGGCTGCAGTGCGCTTAAGACAATCACCATACCTAAGACGCTTGTAAGCGCAGGAAACTACTGTTTCTCTAACAGCATTGAAGAAATTATTTTTGAAAATGGGATGGCAACAATCCCTGCCAACGTCTGCTATGGAGCAAATAAACTGAAAACCATAACAATCCCTGCCACAGTAAAAGAGATCGGACAGTGGGCGTTCTATAGTTGCTCTTTACTGCCTAAGGTAACAATAGCGAACAATATGACGGTGGGAGATTATGCATTTGCTTCCTGCACCTCTCTGGAGGATTTGACAATTGGAGACAACGTAGTTCTTGGCAAACGTGTATTTGAAAATTGCAGAAACCTTAAATCCATAAAGCTGGGTAAGAACCTGAAGAAGGGTGAACAAAGCTTTTACGGCGTCTCTATGAAAGGCGAATGCGGCGACAACCTGACATGGGAATTAAATGTAGAGGATGCAGAACTTTCGATCAGCGGCAGCGGGGCGATGGAGGAATACGCTTCTGTGAATGACGTCCCATGGTACGGCCTCAATGTGTTGATCGAATACATTTCATTTACCGGCAATGTCACAACCATCGGCGCACGCGCGTTCCAGGATTGTGACAGCCTGGAAAAAATCTTCATAAAAGACGGCATTACGAAGATCGGGGAGAGAGCATTCTATTCCTGCGACAACCTGACCTATGTGGAATTGCCCGAAAGCCTGCAGGTACTGGGCAACCAGGCGTTTGACGCATGCAATAAGCTGACGGAAATTCTGTTCTGCGGCGGCGCGCCTTCCCTGGGGACGAACTGCCTTCCTGACTTAAGTACGCTTGTCGTATTGTATCCCGAGACAGCTACCGGATGGATAGACCGCCTGTTTTCCAGATACAAGCAACTGACTTGGCGTGTATGGGACAATACGGTTCCGCCCAATGATGTCGTGCTGGTGCTGGATATGTCCGGCAGTATGAGCGGCAGGATGGAACAATTAAAAGAGGCGTCTTCTGCATTCATTGAAGGAGTTGGAGGAAGGCTTTCCAATACCAGGATTGCAGTCGTCGCATACGACGACAGAGCAGAGGTAATTGCGGAATTTTCCATGGACCGCCAGTATCAGATCAAGCAGATCAATAAACTGTATGACAGAGGCGGAACCGAATACCTGAAAGCATTACAATGTGCGGATGAACTTCTGAAAGAAAGTAAAGCGGATTACCGGTCGCTCATTATGTTCAGCGATGGCTCACCCAATGATTCCAAAACAGCAATCTCGGAATTTGCAAAAGAGCTGCGCACAAGATATGAGATTTACACGGTAGGCCTGCTCTCCAACCAGGCACAAAGAGATGTACTGATTGACGTGGCGGGCAAGAAAGAAAATTATTTTGAAGCCACGGCAATTGACAAGCTTTTGCAGGCATTCCTGAAACTTTCGGAGGACTTTGGCAAGAGTGAGACGACCACCTGCGAGATGAAACGGCACGGTCTGCGGGTTGACCTTTTGAACGAAGAACAGATCATATGTGTCGGCTCAGATGAAAAATTGTCCATCATCATCACTGCGGGTACGAAATATGAGGATGTGGCGAAGTATGCCCTGATGCAGGACGACACGGTCATACTGGAAAATACGACCGGGGAATTTAACGATATTATGCCGGGTAAATTGTTTAAACCTGGTGGGAAGATTTATGCGGTACTGTATGATTCTAAAGGAAATGAAATCGAGAAAACACGGCTGAATATTACCATCCGGGATTATTATAAGATTACCTATAAGATGAATGACGGCACGGACGCAGTGTATAAGACGGACCAGATCGTAGGCGGTACAGATATTACGGAGCCGGAAGAACCGACCCGCGACGGATTTACGTTCAAAGGATGGTATTCGTCTGAAGGATGTACAGGTTTCTCATTCTTTCACGTATATAATGCGGTAAACCGGGTGCAGTTGGAAAGCGATATTACGCTTTATGCAAAATGGAAAGCGGGTAATAAGACGCTCGACCTGCCGACGGAAGCGTTTAGCTTTACCAATTCATTCAGTGAGTTTTGTACTACTGATAATCCGCCCCAAAAGACATATTACTATGAAATAAGCAGCGGTGATTATGCAGAACTTATGTCTGGAATTCCTCTTTTGGGTTTTGGTCAGAGGTCTCGCGTGAAAGATCTGAAGAACAGTACATGGGGTGGTTCCTGCTTTGGCATGTCTTCCGCAGTAACTCTGTCGAAAGACGAAGCAATTGATATATCTGACTTTAATGCCAATTTTACAAATATTGGGCAGGCTTCCTTGAGAATGAATACCGACGGTGATATAGATGTAGGCAACGTGGAAAGTATGATTAATTATTACATGTTGATGCAGCAAGTCGGTAAAATATATGATATCCGAACAGATTATTCTTCCAGCGAATCAAAAAACCTGGAAAAGATTATAAATAAGATGCGGGCAAATAATGGCGTTACACTCCTTACCATTGGATTGTCAGAAAACGGAGAATCTGTTGGCGGTCATGCTGTTGTAGGATATGATTTTGAGGAAAATGGAGATACATATACATTCCAGGTTTATGATTGTTCTATGGGCAACGGAACCTCATATCCTGTTACAATTACGAAAAATGGAAATACATACAGCCAGGAGTGCAACACGTGGGAAGGCGACTGGGGATATAATATCGCCTTTAAAGCTGCACTGACAGCGGATGATCTTGCCCAGGAGAACCTTCTGATCGCACCCAGCGTAGTACGCGCAGGCGCTTCAAACGCAGGAGGCAGCAATGCTGTCTATGACTTGGACACCAGCTATGCTGATTTCACAATTTCAGACGGCACAAATACTGCGAAAATCGCAGGCGGCCAGGTCGCAGAAGGCGATTTGCAGGTCGAGTGCCTGGGCCTGGTAAGCGAACCGAACGCTTCACCGGATTACCTTTTCAGGCTTCCGGTACTTGCTTCCGGCGCTGTGTATACGATCATACCGGAAAATACTACAGGCAACTACAAGACAGTGATGTACTATGCCGATGCCGCAAATGGTTTCTTCGTTTCAGAAGAGTCAGAGCAGCCAGGTACCATCACCGTATCCGCTTCCGGAAAAATGGCTACGGAATATGAGAGCGCGACGGCACATACCTCTCATGTTTCCAGCAACAAGATGAAGACACCCTGGTATTATATCGGCGTGGAAGGTGAAAATACAGGTATCATCCTGGATCCCCAGGCGGATACGACCACTGTGGCCGCGCAGGAAAGCGCTGCTGTAACCGCACAGGAAGGCGGCGAAACCGAACCGGCACAGGATATGAAAGTCAACATCCGGATGGAGTCCGATTTCAACTATGTGGACGCAGCTTCTATCCCTGTGGACCAGGACGGCGTTGAGATTACGGCTGATGAAAACAATAACTGCACGATCCAGAAAGACGGCAAAGAATTATTCAAAGAAGGTTTTGGCTATTCGGTCGTATACGACAGCCAGTGTGGTACGCCGGTGGATACGCTGACGGGCATGAAGGAAGGCGATACGATTCCCGAACCCAACGACCCGCGTCGTGACGGCTATATCTTTGAAGGATGGTTCAAGGAAAAATCCTGTGAGAACTTATGGAATTTCTCATCGGACAAAGTGACCGGCAACACCATCCTCTATGCAGGATGGTCCGTGGACACGAATTATTTCCTGTCTGTTACCTTCAAGGTGTTTGGTAAAGAAGACCAGAAGATCTATCTGCCGAAGGGAAGCATGCTGAACCCGTCCGACTGTCCGGCAATATCGGAAGAACTGGACCAGAACTGGTATATAGACAACAAGTATACGAGAACCTGGGACTTCACAAAGAATACACTTACAAAGAACACTGTTTTATACGCTAAAGGCAAAGAATATACAGTTACGTTTACAACCGACCCCGCAGGCGAGCCGACGACAGAGACCGGATACGCAGGCAACCGTGTTGTAAAACCGGCAGATCCTAAAAAGGACGGATATATCTTTACCGGATGGTACAAAGACAGCGAAGGCACCCAGGAATGGGATTTCTACACAGACTTGCTTGAAGGCGACCTGACCTTATACGCAGGCTGGGAAGAGATCTTATATACGGTGAAATTTGACCCGCAGATGGAAAGTGTTGCGCCGGATCAATATCCGGATTATACCAAAATAAAACCGGGAACCAGGATAGAAGAACCTGCAAAGCCACAGGATGTCTACTATGAATTTACCGGCTGGTACAAAGAAGCAGAATGCAGGAACCGGTGGAATTTCGGCTCGGATACAGTCAAAGGAGATATGACCCTTTACGGAGGATGGAAGGAAATCTTCTACGCGGTGACCTTCGACCTGAACGGCCACGGCACCACATTAGCGGAATATTCCAATTACAAAACGATCAAGCCTTTAAGCACGATCGAGGCACCGGCTGCCCCGGTAGCCGAAGGATATGTCTTTACCGGGTGGTATGTGGATGATACATGCCTGCTCTTATGGGATTTCGGCAAAGATACCATCCAGGGCAACACGACGTTATATGCAGGCTGGAAAGTCGACGAAGATTATGACGGCGTATTGCCGGAAGACATGATTCCCAACCGCCCGAAAGAAGGCCTCTGGATCGCAGGCGTGAAAGCCCATACCTATACCGGAAAAGCAATCAAACCGGAAGTCCGTGTTTATGACGGAAGCAAACGTCTGAAAGCCGGAAAAGATTACACCGTAAGCTACAAGAATAACGTGAAGGCAGCCGGCGAAGACGCAGGTAAAAAAGCACCTACGATCACGGTAAAGGCAAAAGGAAACTATTCCGGCACGTTTATCAGCACCTTTACGATTAACAAGGCAAAATTAACACCGGATAACCTGATTGCCGCAAAAGTCTATCCGGCAGGCAAGGCCTACACACCGGTAGTCATGCTGGGCAGCAACACATTAAAAGCAAAGAAAGACTACACCTTAACCTATCTGGATGCCGACGGCAAAAAGGTGAAAAAACGTCCGACGAAGGAAGGCAGTTATTTCATCCAGGTGGAAGCTGCGAAAAAAGGAAGCTGCGAGGGCGACTTCCGTGTGGCTTATACCATTGCCAAGGACGGCGGCATCGATATCGGAAAAGGTAAAGCGACTGTGGCAGAAACGCATTATGGCGATCAGGATGATCCCGCTACCAGCCTGACGGTTCAGAACCGTACGCTCACGTCCGGTACGGACTATTCTGTCAGATTTTCCGGTACAGGCAAAGCAGGAACAGCAGCCGCAACTTTTGTGGGTTCCGGCGAATATACAGGCACTCTGAAAAAGAATTTCAAAGTCCAGCCGCTTGTAATCACGGAAAATGACATTACGGTAGCCGAATCCGCTGCCTATGAAAAAGGCGGCGCGCGTCCTTCTGTAGTCGTCAGGGTACACGGTGTGAAACTGAGCGAAGGCACAGACTATACGCTGACTTATGCAAACAATAAAAAACTGTCACAGGCCAGCGTCACCGTAAAGGGTAAAGGAAACTATACCGGTAAGGCAGTGAAATCATTCCAGGTTGTCTCAAAAGACCTTGCTGCCTCCGGCGTACAGATTTTTGTTTCCGATGCAGTTACAGGCAAAGATCCGACCATGATCATCTTTGACACGAACGGCAAAAAACTGGCAAACAAGAGCGATTATCATGTGGAGATCGGCGCTGATACGGTGACCGTTACCGGCGGCACGAACGGGCTGTATACGGCCTCGGAACCGATTGTAAGAAGCTACAGGCAATTAGAGAAAGATAAGGTTATTACATCTGTCTCTCTGAATAAAAAAGCCGGCGACTTCCCCAAAACATTTAAATACACCGGTGGAAGGGTTGAATTAAAGAACAGCTGGCTGACAGTAAAAGCCGGAAAAACAGCTCTTACAGACAAAGATTTTGAGATCAAATACATTACGAACGTACAGACGGGTACAGCAACCGTAGTGGTGCAGGGCAAAGGAGCATATGGCGGCAGTAAAGTGCTGAACTATAAGATCCAGTCTCAGGGCGTACCGAAAGCCGTTCAGTGGTTTTCTTCTCTGCTCAAATAAAAGCACGATTATGATACAGATACGGTTATCCCAAAGATAACCCGGACAGGAGGAGTTATGGCTGATCTTGGCCATAACTCCTCTTTTGTAGTTTATTCTCCCCGATTTATAGTGTATACTGTATGTCAAAAGAAAAAAGGAAATACAGCCAGTCATGTTATCAAAAGTAAACGCCCAGAAGATCGTCCAGGAGTTGAGCGGCGTCATCGGGCATAAGATCAATATCATGGATGAAAAAGGCCAGATTATCGCCAGCAGTGACAGCGGACGGCTGGGGACTTATCACGAAGGGGCCCGCCGCCTGCTTCGGATGCACCTGCAGGAACTGATCATCCACAGCGACCAGGAATACGAAGGCTGCCGCGAAGGGGTCAACTACCCGATCGTCATCGGCCGGCAGACGCTGGGGGTGGTGGGGATCACAGGGCCTTACAGGGAGGCGGTAAAATACGGACAGATCATCCAGCGGATGACAGGCATCCTGCTGCGGGAAGTGTCTGTGAAAGAACAGAAAGCTCTGGACGAGAAAATAAGGAACCGCTTTGTGGAAGAATGGCTGACATTGGAAGAGTCCCGGATCAACCAGACCTTTGTGGAGAGGGGCCGGGAGATGCAGATGGATATTACGGTTCCCAGACGGGTCATCGCGTTCGCTGTCAGTGAGGAAGATCATGGTATGACGACGATCCTGGAGTTAAAGACCGCAGAAAAAGCGCTGGATGATTTAAAAAAGATCATCAAAGAACAGGAGCCGGACAGCATCTATATGGCGTCCGTCTCGCGGCTGATCTGTGCCGTTCCGGACCGGAGTGACGAGCAGATGGGACGGCTGGCACGCCTGCTGAAATCCCGGGTGCAAAGGGACAATCCCATCCGGATCGCCGTCGGGATTGACGACGGCTGCCATTCCTGGCCCAGGATCGGTCAGTCGTCTGCCGAAGCGCAGAAGGCGCTGCAGATGAATCTGAAAAACAGGAAAAAAGAATTTTGTTTTTATCACGATATCGGCATAGAACTTTTTTCTGACGAGATCTCTGATCTGTCAAAAGTGGAATACATCCGCCATATTTTCCGGGAATACAGCAAAGAAGAACTGGGAGAGACGATCTATATGCTGGAAATCTTCTATGGCTGTGAAGGTTCTCTGAAACAGGCGGCAGAACAACTGCATATGCATAAAAATACGTTACAGTACCGTCTGTTAAAAGTGCGTGACCGGACGGGATACGATCCGCGCTCTCTTAAAGACGCTGCGTTGTTTTTTATCGCCGCCAATTTTTATAAAGAAATCCGGACGATGCTGTAAATGTGTCTTTGTTAGTTCACAAAACAAAATATTCCATATATTTTTGTTTTTTAAACCATAGAAACGAAAAGGCAGATTTGTTATCATTATTTTGACAAACAATACAGGGGAGAGTGAGGTGCATGAAAAAAGTAGTGATTGCGATCGATTCGATGAAGGGCAGTTTGTCATCCGTAGAGGCAGGCAGGGCTTTCGCCAGGGGGGTCAGGCAGGCCGTACCATGTGAGATCGCAGTAAGCCCTCTGGCGGACGGGGGGGAAGGGACGGCGGAAGCGCTGGTGGAAGGGCTGGGCGGCACCTGGAAAAGCATCGTTGTACAGGACCCCGTCGGCAATCCGGTGACTGCCTCTTACGGATGGATCGAACAGGAAAAGAGAGCAGTCATTGAGATCGCGGCGGCGGCAGGACTGACACTGGTTGCGCCAGAAGCAAGGGATATCCGAAGAGCCAGCAGCGGTGGGATCGGGCAGATGATCCGTCACGCGGCCGGCCAGGGCTGCCGGGATTTTATCATCGGGATCGGGGGAAGCGCGGTCAACGACTGCGGGATCGGTATGCTGCGTATGCTGGGCGTGACTTTTCTGGACCATGAAGGACACATGCTTGGCACACGGGGGGAAGACTGCGGCGCAGTCGCGTATATTTCCACAGAATCCATGATGCCGGAGCTCAAAGAATGCCGTTTTCAGATCGCCTGCGACGTAAAAAATCCGCTGTACGGACCCACAGGAGCTTCTTTCGTTTTTGGCCCGCAAAAAGGCGGTACGCCGAAGGATGTAGCGGATATGGAACAAATGCACCGGCATTTTGCAGAGAAGACTTACGAAGCCCTGGGAAAAGACTGTGCCGGCTGTCCGGGCGCGGGCGCGGCGGGCGGTCTTGGGTTTGCGTTTCTGGCTTATCTGGGCGCGGATCTGGAGCCGGGGATTGACATTGTCATGGGCGCCACAAGGCTGGAAGAACAGATCCGTGACGCGGACTATGTGGTGACCGGAGAAGGATGTCTGGACGCCCAGTCCGTTATGGGTAAAGCTCCCATCGGCGTTGCCCGGATCGCGAAAAAATACGGCGTGCCGGTACTGGCTGTAGCAGGCAGCATCCTGCCTGAATCCCGTGTGTGCAATGAGAACGGAATCGACGCTTATTTTTCCATCCTGCCCCGGACCATGACGCTGGCAGAAGCCATGGATAAAGAACGCGCAAAAGAGCATGTACAAAATACTGCCGAGCAGTTGTTCCGTCTGATTGCGGCGGCGGAGAAAAAATGAGCCCTTGCCTTTCCTGGCAGTTTATTCTATATTGCCAGGGTTCATTGACACTTAAAAGGTAATATGATATTATGATAAAACATAAAAAGGGAGGTATTTGATATGGAAAACATGAAGCCCAAAGAGCGGGTCATGGCCGTCTTTGCGGGAAAAGAGACAGACCGGGCGGCAGTCATCAATCCCACCTCGATCATCACGCTGGACAGTATGGCCAGCATCGGGGTTAAATTTCCGGACGTCCACCTGGACGGGGAAAAGATGGCCGCTGCCGCTGCCACAGGCCATGACCTGTGCGGATTCGATTCGGTCATGCCCAAGTTCAGCGTCGTACAGTCGGCGGCGGCTCTGGGAGCCGAGGTGGACTGGGGAAGCGGCGACGCCATGCCGATTATCCGCAGACATCCCATCACAGACCCGGAACAGTTTAAGATACCGGATGATTTTCTGGACAGGCAGCCGGTCAAGGCAGTGCTGGATGCGCTTAAGATCCTGAAGAAGAAATACGGAGACGAAGTCGCCATCATCGGAAAGGTCTTTGGTCCCTGGACCACCGCTTACAACATGTGCGGCACGGAACAGTTTCTGATGGAGACGGCCCTGGATCCGGAGCGGGCGGTGGAGTTTCTGGAAGTGTTCAAACCTGTGGCGATCAAGTTTGCCGAAGCCCAGTATGAGGCAGGCGCAGACATTATTATGTGGGCGGACCATGTAAGCGGTGATCTGTGCGGCCCCTATGCCTACAGGGACCTGCTGCTTCCCATCCACCAGAAGATCAACAGGGACTTGTTCCACAAATCAGGCCCGACGATTCTCCATGCCTGCGGCAAGACCGTAGACCGCATGAAATATTTTGCGGAGTCGGGATTTGACGCGTTCCACTTTGATACAAGGAACGACGTACATGAAGCACTGAAAGAAGTGGACGGAAAGATCCTGCTGACAGGAGGGGTGAATAATCCCAAAGTTCTTTTAAAAGGAACACCCGAAGATGTGAAAGCACAGGTATGGGAACACCTGGACGCAGGTATCCGTTTGATCTCGCCTGAATGCGCGATTCCTGCCAGGACGCCCAACCGGAATCTGATCGCTATCGTAGACGCTGTAAAAGAATATGCAGATAAAAAGGATTAATCTGCAATTTGCCATTTTTTTACATCTCCGAAAATGATATAATACATCTCGGCTGCGCAGACATGCAGCATATGATATTGGAGAAGGGGATAAAATAAAATGGCAAAAAAAGAGATCAAGAGTAAAACGAAATGTGATATTGTTGTGGAAGAGATTCTGGGAATGATCATCCAGGGAGAATATGTGGAAGGGGAAAAGCTTCCGCCGGAACAGTATTTCGTGGAAACCTTTGGTGTAAGCAGGGTCACCATACGGGAAGCGTTCAAGCGCCTGAATATGCTCGGTGTCGTCAGTATCTGCCAGGGAAAGGGTACTTTTGTCAAAAAGGTAGACCTGGGACTGGTCATGCAGCCGCTTTTTTCGGCAATTGTCGTGGATAACTTAAGCATCGAACAGCTCTATGACGCCCGGCTTTATGTGGAATCCGGCACGGCTTGTCTGGCAGCCAGAAACGCCCAGGAGGAAGAAATGCTTGAACTGGAAGAACTGGTCAAAAATATGGAACGGGTCGTGGCGAAAAAAGATACGGTTCATTTCAGTGAACTGGATATTATCTTACATAAAACCATTGCCCGGATATCCCGCAACCACATCATGCAGGCAACTTACCAGACACTGGAAGACGTCATCGGCAAATACATTGTCAGGAACAACCTGTCCATGAAGATTGTGGAGGACTCTCATGAATCTCATATAAAAATATGCAGAGCCATCAGGGAACGGGATGAAAAAGCAGCCCGGGAAAAGATGGAGACGCATATCGAACTGACAAAACGTAATCTGATTGCGTATTATAAAGATAAAGACCTGTAAAGGTCTGTAAAGGGGGAAAGAATGCAGCAGAAATGGAAGCTCCCATACGGGAAGACTTTTTTAGAACTGTCCCTGGATGGGACAAACTCCGTGCAGGTTCTCGAGCCGTCGGTTCCTGTCCCGGACAGAACACAGGAAGAGATCGTAAAAAAAGCGTTAGAGGAGCCAGTCTCCTCCCCTGGTCTGAAAGAACTGACCAAAGAGGTTAAAAAGATTGTGATCATTACGAATGATAACACAAGGCCCATGCCCAGTAAAATCACGATTCCCATGATCATTGACTCTTTTTTTTACCCGGAAACATATTATGATATTACCATTCTGATTGCCTGCGGACTTCACAGAAAGATGACCCGGGAAGAAATGGCAGAACAGTATGGAGAAGAAATCTGTAAAAAATATAAAATTGTGAATCATGACGCGAAAGATGAGGCACAATTGGCATATCTGGGGAAATTATCCACCGGCAACGAGATGTGGGTCAACCGTCTGGTGGCGGATGCGGACCTGGTCATCTCGGAAGGTTTTATCGAAAGTCATTTCTGCGTCGGTTTCAGCGGGGGGCGCAAAAGTATCCTGCCGGGCGTGTCCGGCCAGAAGACAATCATGTATAACCACCGGCCGGAAAACATTGCAAGCCCCTATGCGGTCGGGGCAAACCTGGAACATAATCCGATGCATCTGGAATGTATGGAAGCGGCAAAAGCAGCGAAACTGACATTTATTTTAAATGTAGCGCTGAATAAAGAAAAGAGAATTATCGAAGCTTTTGCAGGAGATCCCTTTGAAGCCCATGCAAAAGGATGCGCGTATGTGAAAGAACAGATGAAGGTGCCGGTACATCAGACCGATATCGTCATCACCACCAACAGCGGTTATCCTCTGGACAGGAACCTGTACCAGACGGTCAAAGGAATCGATACGGCGGCAGTCGTTGCCAAAGAAGGGGGGAGTATTATTGTAGCCGCCGAATGCAGGGACGGCGTCGGCCATGCCGCGTTTTCCGACCTGATGCAGTCCTGCGGCACAAAGGAAGAACTGTTTCGTAAAATGTCCGCGCCGCCGTCCATGATCGACAAGTGGCAGGCGCAGATCCTGGCCCGGACACTGGTACGAAACAAAGTAATCCTGGTGAGCGAAGGCGTGGATCAGAAAACAGCCGAAAGTATGTTTCTCTACCACGCGGACAATATGGAAGAAGCATTAAAGCTCGCTTTCAGAATGCAGGGAGAAGACGCCAGCGTGAGCATCATGCCCGAAGGCCCTGTGGTGATACCCGTAGTCAAGTAACAGCAAAACTTAAACAGGAGGACAATAAGAATATGAAAAAAATGAATATTTTATTATGTATGCTGATGGTATCTTTCGTAATTTTATCCGGATGCGGCAAAAAAGAAGCAGAAAACAACACACAGGAAACGCCGGCTGAAACCGGAGAAAGCAGCGAAACGGAAACACCCGCCCCGCAGACAGAAGCGGTGGGTGACCCCGTGGAACTGTCCGTCGCCCACATAGGTGCGCTGGAATCTCCCTCCAACCTGGCAGTGGAAAAGTTTGCGGAGCTGGTAAAGGAACGCTCCGGCGGAACGATTACAGTCACCAACTATCCGGCCAGCCAGCTTGGCGCAGACAGAGAAATTCTGGAAGGAATCGTCGGCGGAACGATCGATATGGGACTTCCGGGTGCAGGTATTACAGCCATCTATCTGCCGGAATACAATATTTTTGATACACCCTATATCTTTGAGAGCGAAGAACACCTCATGAACGCCGCCCAGGGCGAACTTGGACAGGAACTGGCGGACAAATTTTTAGAGACCACCGGTGTACGCGTGATCACCCAGAACTGGAAGCGCGGCACCCGACAGAGTATTTTCGCAAAAGACGTCAAAGATCTGGAAGATTTCGCAGGCGTGAAGATCCGTCTGCCGGAAGTGGAAGCATACCTGAAAGCCTTTGAACTTTTGGGTACCAAGCCTACCATCGTACCTTTTAACGAGACCTATTCCGCATTGCAGCAGGGCGTGGTAGACGGGATGGAGTGTCCGCTGGACTGGATCTATGACAACAAGTTCTATGAAATCTGTAAATATCTGGTCATGACCAACCATGACTACTCGATTATGACCGTATTGATGAATGAGAACAAATGGAACAGCCTCTCCCCGGAACAGCAGGAGATCATTCAGACAGCGGCGGTGGAAGCCGGAGAATATGAAAATCAGCTTCTGGCCGACAAAGAGTCCGAATATCTGGAAAAGATGAAAGAAGCCGGCGTGACCGTATATGAGCCCGACCTGGAGCCGTTCCTGGAAAAAGTACGTCCGGTACTTCCGGAGATCACCGCAGCCTGGGGAGAAGGCTTATACGATAAGATACAGTCTTATAAATAAAGGTGAATGCTTATGAAAAAAATAATGGATAAACTGGCGTCCTGTATCGAGACGATCGGCGGTATCGCCATCCTCATGATGACTTTGATCGTCCTTTTGCAGATCGTCATGCGCTACTTTTTTAATTCGCCTCTGACCTGGTCGGAAGAGATTGCCCGATATATTTTTATCTATGTCACCTTCCTGGGCGCAGGTATACTGGTCTATGAGCGGGGACACCTGTTCGTGGAAGTGCTTTTTAACAAAATACAGGGAAAGGCAAAAAATGTACTTCAGTTAATACTGGATCTTATTGTACTCATCTTTTCCCTGTACCTGCTCTGGTCATCCAGATATTCCATGCAGTATGCCCATGGTTCACGCTCTACGGCCGTGCAGATCCCCATGGAATACATCGGATTAAGCGTAATGATCGGCGCTGTGCTTATGATCCTGTTTTCCCTGTATCATGTGATAAACGATATCAAAAAACTGACAGGAAAGGAGAAAGAGCTATGATTCTGCTGGTAATCGTTTTCTTTACATTGCTGCTTCTGGGCGTTCCCATTGCGGTGTCCATGGCATTGGGAACAGCCATTGTCTTTCTGGTATCGGGAAACGTACCGGTGCAGGTGGTAGCCCAGCGGATGCAGTACGGCGTGGACTCTTTCTCCCAGCTGGCGATCCCCTTCTTTATACTGGCGGGACAGTTTATGAACTACGGCGGCATCAGCCGGAGAATCATCCGGTTTTCCGGCACGCTGGTAGGCCATATAAAGGGCGGGCTTGCGCAGGTGATGATCCTGGCCAGCATGCTCTTCGCCGGCATCTCCGGTTCCGCCTATGCGGATGCGTCCATGCTGGGAACCGTACTCCTGCCCGAGATGAAGGAAAAAGACTATCCTGTGGATTCCAGTACGGTTATTCTGGCGGCAGGCTCTACCATAGGGCCTGTGATACCGCCCAGTATCCAGATGGTTATCTTCGGCGTAACCGCAAGCGTATCTGTGGGGCAATTGCTGATCGGCGGCCTGCTTCCCGGCATCGTGATGGGACTGGTTCTGATGATCATCACCTATGTCATCGCCAGAAAGGAACACTGGCCCCATGACGAAAAGGCTGCCTGGAAAGAGCGCGGGAAAGCCTTCCTGGACGCGATCTGGGCGCTGTTTATGCCGATTATCATCGTAGTGGGAATGTTAAGCGGCATCTTTACCCCCACAGAGGCGGCGGTAGTCGCTTCCGTATACTCTTTTATCGTCGGCAAATTCATCTATAAAGAATTAAAGATGAAGGATGTAATGCCCATTTTTAAGCAGGTATTTAAGCAGACTGCCCAGGTTACGATCATTATCTCCGGGGCGGCTGTCCTGGGGTGGCTCATGACCAAAGAACAGATTCCGGTCGCCTTAAGCAACGCGCTTTTATCCATCACGGATAACAAGATCATACTGCTGCTTCTGATTAATGTGATTCTGCTGATCCTGGGATGCTTTATGGAGACGACAGCCATTGTGCTTCTGATGACGCCGGTGCTTTTGCCTCTTATGAGTATCCTGCATGTAAATACGGTACATTTCGGCGTATTTATGATCCTGAACCTGTGTATCGGCCTGATCACGCCCCCTGTGGGCATGTGTATGTACATCGGATGTGGCATCAGCGGATGTACCATCGGAGAGTTTACGAAGAAACTGTGGCCCTATTTCGGTGCGCTGATTATCGCGCTCCTGATCACGGTGTTCTGTGAACCGGTCACCATGTTTCTGCCGGGACTGCTGTTCAAATAAATTTCAAGAGGAGGTATATTTCTTATGACAAAAGCGGAAAGAATCCAGACGGCCCTTAGGGGCGAGATACCCGATAAAGTACCTTTTATTATCAACGTCATGCGCCAGGAAGTCCAGGAAAGTATCCTGGGACATGCAATCGACGCGCCCACCTATACAGGTATGAACAATGCCGGATGGCTAGGAGGCGTGGACGAAGAAGCCAAAGTGGAACCCGCCCTGACCGTGGTTCCCGAAGTAGCCGAAAAGATCGGCCTGGACGCCATCGGCATCCAGGTACTGCCGCCCCTGTTCGTGCAGTGGGTTGTAAAAGACAATACAGCCTGCATCGGCGGCGGCTGTATCGACAGCGCCGAGGCTCTGGCCAAAATCCACATGCCCGATCCCGACGACGAAAAACTGCTTCGTTCCATCGATGAAATGATCAAACGCTATAAAGGAGATTTCGCCATGGGCGCAAGAATCCGCCTGGGAATCTCCCCGTCAATCCTGAGCATGGGCATGGAAAATATCGTCGAATTTTATGCGGAAGAAGACGATACACTGGAAAAAACCGTGGAAATGTTCACCGACTGGAGCCGCCGCATGAATAAAAATTTAAGCGAGCTGGACTTTGACTTCTTCTGGGCTTTTGATGATATCGCTTTTACTTCCAGTCTTTTGATCTCCCCGCAGATGTTCCGGGAGTTCTTCAAAGACCATGTAAAGGAAGCTGCTTCCACTATCGGAAAGCCCTGGATCTACCACAGTGACGGCAATTTCCAGCTTCTTCTGGACGATATCATCGACATCGGAGCCTACGGGATTCACCCCATTGAGAGAGGTTCCATGGATACTAAATGGCTGAAAGAGACCTACGGTGATAAACTGTGCATGGTGGGGAACGTGGATATTAACTATATACTGAAAGACGCGCCGTTAGAAGAAGTCGATCAGGAAGTCAAAAACTGCATCGACCTGCTGGGCAAAGGCGGACGCTACATCATCTCCGACTCCAACAGTATCCCCGAGTGGTGTACGGCACAGAACGTAATCGAGATGGGGAAGGCAGTGGAGAAATACAGGTATATTTATTAAAAGGACGGACGTAAAAAAGCACTCTGGAGAGTGCTTTTTTACTGCGGTCATTGCTGATGATTATGATCTGATTTTGGCGAACGCCAGGAAAATTTTCGTTTTATGAATCCGCCATTTTTACCATGCAGGTATTCCTGCGGCATGCGATGCCGTATTTTAAAATCGTGGTCATGTCTTCTTCGATCAGCTGATCCGCGTAGTCTTTTTCTTCGATCTGCGCAAGGGCCTGCAGGCAGGCTGCTTCCAGATTCCGGCTTTCCGAGTATTTGAGTTCGACTGCGATCCCCATGGAAACGGAGCGGATCAGGATCAGAATATCACTGTAGCCTTTGCCGGACTGCGCGTTGGAGCGCAGGATCCAGTCGCCCCGGTGGCTTAGAAGGCCTAAAAGGATACCGTGGTAGAAGTTCTCTTTTTTGTTTTTCTGGACAGCGGTGTCGCGGATACTGATGGTTTTTTTCAGATACGCGGTAAACATACGCTCAATCGCGGCAGGATCACCGGCGGAGAAAGCTTCGCAGAAAGCGTCCAGCGCGGGCGCGTCTTTCCGGGCCTCCTCCTGGAACCAGGAGAGGATCTGTTCGGTAAAAATGACGCGGATCTCCTGATTGGGAATGACCAGTTCATAGGTGTTCAGGTCGACTTCCTTCCTTTTCGTCAGATAGCCTGTCGTGAAAAGCACGCTCCACAGATTGTCGATATTGTCATACAGTTCCCGGTAAGTCAGTTCTTCTCTGATTTTTTTTGTAACGGACAGGCCGTTTACCAGCTGATCCAGTTCTCCCATCGTCTGGTCCGTGGCCTGTTTCAGAAGCGTGCGGATAATGGAGTTGCCGCTGGAATTCATCCAGTAAGCCCTGGGAAGGGCATCCGGATCAAAACGGATCTGATCTACATAGTTGATTACATCCCAGGGACAGTATACGTCAGAGTTTCCAAAACAATATCCGTCATACCATTCTTTGACCGTCTGATACCATTCTTCCAGCCCATAATATGCGAGCATATTCTTTACTTCAGTATCGGTAAAACCAAAATATTCGTCAAACCGGATATCGGTGATGGAACGGACTTTAAAATTGTTAAGCCCGGTAAAGATGCTTTCCCTCGCCACCCGCAGGCATCCGGTCAGCACGGCAAAGAACAGGTTTTCGTTTGTCTTTAATGCGTTCCCGAACAGCCCGCGGATCAGGCTGACCATCTCGTCGTAATATCCATACTGGTTTGCCTTATCCAGGGGGACGTCGTATTCGTCTATGAGAAGGATCACTTTCTGACCATAATGTTTGCAGAGAAGGGCGGACAGGGTCTGCAGACTGCGGATTAAAGCATCCTTTGGAATCGGGAACATCTGCTGGCCCTCTGAGCCCACCCGGGACAGCTGTGTATATTTCTTTTTATCGTCTTCTGAAAGTTTACTGCTTTCGTGAAGAAAATAGAAACGCTGCGCCTCCTCCCCGATGACCACACACAGCATGGCGACGGCATCCTCGTAATTCATGGCTTCCACGCCTTTGAGCGTAATGGAAATCACCGGAAACTTTCCCATATACCTTTCGCAGAGTTCCGTTTCCCGGGATATTAAAAGTCCGTCGAACAGTTCCGGGTCACAACCGCAGGAAAAGAAAGTTTTGAGCATGCTTATGTTCAAGGATTTTCCAAACCGTCTGGGGCGCGTAAAAAGATTCACTTCGCTCCAGCCGTTTAACAGTTCCGTGATCAGCCCTGTTTTGTCCACATAGTAAAAACCTTCTGTACGCAGTTTTTCAAAATTCTCAATGCCGATGGGCAGTTTCAGCACAGATTGCAAGTTTTTCGCCTCCTTTTCCTTTTTATATTTGTGCATTTATTGTATCATACAGACGGGATTTATAACCTGACTGCATCTCCGGTAAACGGATATTTTTTCTCAAACAAAGAGGCTTCCCGACTGATTTCTTCTGGAGATTTTGCATCAAAATACTCTCTTTGCCATTTGGTATAATCAAACTTTTCACGGATAATAACGGAAATAAATTGCTCTGCTTCCACAATTCCCATTTGTTCTGTTAAACATTTCATCCCACGGTTCATAATTTCAGTTGTGCTTACAGACATTTTAATTTTCCTCCGAGTATATTCTGGCATTGATATTTTAATCATATTATACTTATTTTATGCTATAAGGTCAATAACTGGCATGATTGGAGCAACAGCAAAAGTAACTATTTCCTCAATATCAGTCCCCAAGATTTTCTTGTATATTGCATAAAAGGCCTATATAATAGAAATCAATACAAGAAACAGGTCTGGAAGGAGCCGTTTATGCCATTACTTAAAAATAATCATTATATAATCGAGGATATCTATGCGCTTCCGGAAGGCCAGCGTAGGGAGGTGTGACAAGATGAAAAGAACTGTGGGAATCGGTATTCAGAATTTTGAAAAACTGATCACAGAAAACAGCTTTTATATAGATAAGACCCATTTTATCCGGGAATGGTGGGAGAATAAAGATGAAGTCACCCTGATCACCCGCCCCCGCAGGTTTGGAAAGACTCTGAATATGAATATGCTGGAACGTTTTTTTTCCGTGGCATACGCGGGGCAGGGAGAAGTATTTGGGGGGTTATCTGTCTGGGAAGAGGAAAAATACCGGAAACTGCAGGGTACCTGGCCGGTCATTTCTTTAAGCTTTGCCGGGATAAAAGCTTCTTCTTTTCCCGAGGCAAAAAAAAGTCTGTGTTATCTGATAGAAAAACTGTATAATCGGTACGAATTTTTGCTGAATGAAAATTGCCTGAATGAAAAAGAAAAAGATTTCATAAAAGGAATTTCTGCAAATATGGATAACCATCCGGCTGTCTCTTCTTTATGCACACTGTCTGAATTTTTGTACCGTTATTATGGGAAAAAGGTAATCATCCTGCTGGACGAATACGATACGCCGTTGCAGGAGGCATGGGTATACGGCTACTGGCGGGAAATGGCTGAGTTTATAAAAGGATTGTTTAATTCCACTTTTAAAACAAACCTGTATCTGGAACGGGCTGTGATGACAGGGATTACCAGAGTAAGCAAAGAATCCATTTTTTCGGATCTGAATCACCTGACTGTGGTGACGCCTACTTCAGAGCTGTACGCGGACTGTTTTGGCTTTACAGAAGAAGAGGTATTCGCCGCACTGGACGAGTACGGGATGCAGGATAAACGCTGCGAAGTGAAAAAATGGTATGACGGATTTACGTTCGGAAAGTACAGGGATATTTATAATCCCTGGTCGATCATCAATTATCTGAAAACAGGAAGGCTCTCTGCGTACTGGGCCAATACCAGCAGCAACAGCCTGGCGGACCGGCTGGTCCGGGAGGGAAACGCGGAGGTCAAAATCTCCATGGAACAGCTTCTGAAAGGGGAGCATCTGTATAGAGAAATCGACGAGCAGATCGTGTTTGACCAGCTGGATACAGACGAAAACGCAGTCTGGAGCCTGTTCCTGGCAGGCGGATACCTGAAAGCGGAAGGATATACTTTGAATGAAGATACAGGAGAAGAACTGTATGAGCTGGCTTTGACGAACAAAGAAGTGCAGATCATGTTCCGGAGAATGATAAAGAAATGGTTCTCCCGTTCGGGAACGGTCTACAACGGCTTTATCCGCGCGCTGCTGCAGGACGATGTAAAATCCATGAACGTCTATATGAACCGGGTGGCGCTGACTACATTCAGTTATTTCGACAGCGGAAAGTCCCCCTCCGCGGAATCACAGCCGGAGCGCTTCTACCACGGCTTTGTGCTGGGGCTCTCCGTGGAGCTGGCCGACCGCTATATCATCACTTCCAATCGGGAAAGCGGCTTCGGAAGATATGATGTGATGATGGAGCCGAAAGACCAGGAGGACAATGCCGTCATCATGGAATTTAAAGTCAGGGACGCCCGGGACGAAGCCTCTTTGGAAGATACCGCAGACGCGGCCCTGGCGCAGATCGAAGAGAAACAATATGAGGCGGTTTTGGAAAACAGGGGGATGCCAAAAGAGCGCATCCGAAAATACGGGTTTGCGTTTGAAGGGAAAGAAGTGCTGATTCGGCAAAGTCGCGCGGGGCATTTATAATCATGATTCCGGAAGGTGCGAACAGGAGCAGGCAAAGCCCGATAAAAAGAAAAGAAAAAATCTCATCAAATGCCAGGGCTGAAAAAGCCTGCATTTGATGAGATTCTCTTTTTTCTGGAATCAGAGGCTAAAATCGGTATTAACCGACAGCCCCTTTTTCAATTTGCTTTACATGTCTTTTATGACACTGTAATTATGCTTAGGGTGTTGGTTCCTCGCTGTCTTGAGGTGCCGTAACATTAATAGTGACTTCGCATTCATTGGAATCATAGTTTTCCACCCACAGCCAAATCACTTCATTTTCCTGTTCGGCTGTCCATGTATAATTTCGACCGCTATTAGGGAGAGAAGTGAAGCGATTTCCATCCAATGCAGTAGAATAACTATTATTACACGAAACATAAATATTGTCAGATATGCGCAGTCCGCCGTATATAGAGGACGAATCACTAGTACGTTTACTAAATTCAAACGTATAGCCACCGACTTTATCTGCAGTGAATTTCAACAATTTTGTCTCACGAGGCTCAATGGTAATTACTTTTCCATTTTCCCCAAAATCAGCTGCGCTGACTGCTTCTCTTTCATCTTTGGTTACGGTTACAGTAACTGTATCTTCACCATAAGAATTCCATGCATATAACCAAACAGAGTCTCCGTTTTCCATCGCATAATAAAATACTGTTTTCCTATTATTGCCAGAATAGGAGCCACTGCTTCCGTTGTCTGTGTATGTTATGGCTGTCGGGCTGTTATTCGTATATGCTTCACATAACATACTTGGGATAGACGAGGTTGCATCAAATGTAAACGCATATGTTCCTGCTTCTGTTGCGGTGAAGCGGGTCCAGAATTTTCTGTTTGTGCCGTCTAAATCTGCCGTTTTAGTTATGTTACCGTTTTCATCCTCAGTGAGATCCGGGTTTTCCATGGTTACATTAGCGGTAATCTGTGCGTCATATGAGTCCGCTTTTGTGTATAGCCATATCTCGTCTCCGGATTTCATATAGAGAGAAGCAGTATATGGTGTGCTATTAGAAGAATACTTACTTTCTCCTGTACCGGTGATATATTGGGTCGTACCTTCTGTTTCACATAAACCATAGGATATCCACTGGCTCTGTTCAGAATCTACAGCAACATTAAAGTGATATAATCCCTCCTGGTCGGCTTTAAAATAAGCCCATTCTCCAGTCCGACGATATATCTTATAGGTTGATTCACCTGTAGAAAGTATAACCGGTGCTTTCTGTGATACGTTTAAAGTAAGTGTTACATCTTCGTCACCCTCTTCAGACTGTGCTGAACCATAGAACCATACCGATTTTCCTGCTTCTAAATATGCTCGCAGTTCTATTTCATCAGCCTCATCCGATTTGGAATCCAGGTCGGCGTATCCATAATTGCTGCCTACATAGCTGCTCAGTGTATATCTTGGCGCAGATGACTTGAAAATATAGGTGCCACTGTCTGGAGCAGTAAACTGAACCCATTTTGACACATAGTACTGTCCGGTTACAACCTGGTTCTCTCCCAGTCCGATATAAGCTTCCTCCTGGAATTCTACCTTTAGGTCAACTGATAATTCAGAACTGTCCACATTCCTTACATACATCCATACGGATTCTCCGGTTGATAAACCGTAAGTACTTGAGCCATTATAATATATCGAACCGTATTCATGGGTCTGTCCACTCTGTAAAGAACCTGAATTGTAATCGTATGTAAAATTGTAGATTCCACTCTGGCCTGCTGTAAAGCGAACCCATTCAGCTTCATCAGGTAACAGTTCTACAGTTTCTACACTGCCTTCAGAGATACTCAAACGCTGTCTGAGGCTTACGCTTAAACCAACATTTATTGAAGAAGAACTGTTGTTTCGTGTTCTTATCCATACAGAATCTTCTGCATCCAGCCAGCGGCAAAGTATAAATTCCTGGTTCCTGCTTGAGTTACTTTGATATTCTGTATAAGATGTGTCTCCATAGTTGTCATACAGATAACCATACACAGATCCGCCATCCGGAGAGAATTTAAAGCTGTAAACCCCATCCTGTTTTGCGGTGAAATAAGCCCATCCTTCCCTGTTGCTGCTGTTCAATGCCAACATCTGAGGTTCCGCATCCTGAGAAAGCACTGTAAATTCACCATCGCGTTTAGCACTCAAGGTGACTTTTACTTCTGAATTTCCAGGATTTTCAGCATATAACCATATTGCTTCACCGGCTTCCAAGGCATAAGCGTTTGTTGTCCATCCAGATGTATATACTGTCGTTTGTCCATTTATATAGTCAACATTACTGCTTGAATAATTTCTGGACAGTCCTGCATATATGTAAGAAACATCTGGACTGAACGTAAATGTATAAAGTCCTGTCTGGTCAGCCGTAAAGCATTTCCAGCCGTCTCCATTAGCCGCCAACGTAAGTTCCGGTGTTTCACCTGTAGTAAATGATTCATTATTTTCCACTTTAGAAACAGCAACTGATAATGCTTCCTCTCCCGTGTTTTCAGCAGCCAGCAGTACTGTTTCACCGGCTTTCATTACACGTCTGATCGTTCCGGTATACGGAGCCTGATCTCCTTCTGTAGTACGGCAGGATGCAATGGATGATTCATCTTCATTAGCGTTCAGGATATTTGCATACAGCTTTAATTCCATATCCTGTTCCCCGCTTATGGTGAATTCATAGCATCCGTCTTCAGAAGCTGTGAAAGAGCGGATTATCCTTGTATTTGCCGGAACCGCGGTAGCTGCTGCTCCTGCGGCAATCGTTTCCGGAGTCTCATCCTTTACATGAAGCTCAATATCTACTTTTTCGGCAGGACTGGATGTAATCTTAACCCAGATCTTTTCTCCTGCTTTCATTTCATGATATACATCGCTTCCGATATCACCGCCAGTTACTTCCAGTCTGACTCTGTCGCTGTCTTTTGCACCTGTCGTATAGAAATGATAATAACCATTCTTAGGAGCGGTAAAGGAAACATATTGTTCGCTGTCTTTACCCGGTGCAAGAGAAACCGTTGCTTTATTATCTGCCGCGCCTTCTGTTACTGTCAGTTCCTGGCCGGTCTTTTTAACATTAACCGTCGGAACCGGCGTTCCTAAGGATGCAGTGGTAACTTTCAGATATCCTTCGTCGCCTGCTTTCAGTTCGCAATTCAGATAGAAATTCTTATCTTCTCTGGAAGAAGCAAACGTACCGGATTCCAACGTAAACTGTGCAGTAATATTTGTGTCAGCATCTGTTGAATAGAACTGATAATATCCGTCTGTATCTGCTTTGAAATAAATATACTCACCACCCGTAACAGATACGTTTGTCGGGATTCCGGCTTTCAGTTCCGCATTCTTTGTTACGGTTAATGTGGTGGAGTTGCCTATGCCAACGTTGACATAGCCATATACTTCATCACCGGCTTTCATAAGATACCAGCCGTTATTTCCAAGATAAGAACTGTTGCCATTCACCAGATCTGTTTCGTTTTTAAACAGCCTGATGTCATAGTTGCCATCCTCGCCGTTTGGAGCAACGAATCTGTAATATCCGTCAGTGTCAGCTTTATAACGGAAATATTCCTGATATCTTTCAGCATTGTTGATCTCAAGTTTTCCGTTTGTTACCGGCCATACTTTCTGATCAAGTGTAACGCCTATAAAGCATGCTGTCTCTGTTTTGGAATATCCATTATTCGGATATACATTGTTAATAACAACAGTGTATTTATCTCCTGCTTTCAGCCAGCCAAAGTCACGGTTTACAGGACTTCCATATAGATAGATACTATCGTTGCCTTTTATTATTTCTCCTTCTACAGACATGGTGTTGCCATAAGAATGGAAGGAATAACGTCCTGCCTCCGGCACTGTGAATGTAAATGTCTTTCTTTCGCCGACAGAGACTTTCCTCTTTTCTCCTGCGCTCAGCGGAAGTTTGATATTTCCGGGTGTGAACGGCTCGTCAGATTCGTTTGGAACGCCAGGCTCATTCTGGTCAAAGTAACGGTTTGTGTTCTTATAAGCGTCGCCTAAAGCATATACGGTGACTGTATATCTTGCCACTACTTTATTTTTCCAGATCTTGGATCTTGCCTCGATGACAGCAGTACCCGGCTTCAATGCCTTTAAAGATGCACTGAATGTGCCGCCGCCTGCTTTGACAGACGCCACCTTGGAATCAGTGCTGCTCCACTTCAGGGTATCTGTCATCCTGGCTCTGGTTCTGCCTTCCTGGGGACGGGCAGTTAATGTGTATACATTACCGGATGTAAATGCATTCAACCCATATCCCTCTAACTCTCTCTCGGCATCCGGCTCCGATACCGAAACAATGAGTCCGCCTTCTGTCCAGTTACCTTCCAGATAACTATCCCGGATCGCCAACTTGGTGGTCTTCACTTTCTTCGTTGCCGCTTTCGCAGATACTTCATTGCGGAAGACGGTATATACACTGATGGTATACTGCGACTGCTGCGTCAGCCCGGTTATATTATATCTGCAATGATACTTTTTATCTTTTGAGTTCAACCAGGAATTATCCCATACCAGTTCATTCCTAGTCACGCCTCTGGTATCTTTGATTTCAATGCGGTACCCGAGTCTGTCATCCGGATTTCCTGATATATCATAAGCTTCTTCGCCGAACTTATAATCGGGACGTATGAACTCGATCTGAAGTCTGTCGTCAATAATATAATTGACTTTCAGGGACTTCACCGCATCTAACTTAGACGTCAAAGTAAACGGCGTCGAAGTGAGGTTCAGGCTGCTTTCTTTCAATGTGACAGAAGAAAGCGTTCCCTCTTTGACGGCTGTAATCCTGTCGCCGTCTGCATTTAATTCGAAGCAACCGTTCTGCTCTATGGCAGCCCTTAACGTATCGTCTGCGTATACTTCTGCAAGCTCATTGTAGCCGTTGACAGCTTTTTTGCCGACCTTGTAATTCAGAAGATCCGCCAGTCGTACGGATTCGCCCACCTGAAGCTGCATACTGTTTTTCTTAGGTACGATAGAATCCACATCCGCTGTGACTTTCAGAGGCAGGTATGCGCATTTTTTACAGTTCTCTGTATCCACATCACCGGCGCCGCACGCGCATCCGCTGCCGCCCTTAATATGGATATAGAATTCCCCGACGCCTTTCAGCGTGATTTTGCCCTGGCCGTCTACCTTAATCAGATCTGTAGGTGCCCAGTGTCCCTCTTTATTTTCCGCATAGGCCGTGTAGGTCAGGTTCGGGTCTGCATAGAGTCCCAGATCCTGCGGGCTTAACGGCAGAAGTTTCCATTCCTTATCCCTTGCTTCCGCTGCAGCGGATACATCCGGGAACTGCGCTTCCGTAAAAATGTATACGGAGCCTTGAGAAAGGTTTACACGATACCATTCTCTTCTGTCGCCCTGGTCAAAATAATCCACATTGGTTTCGCTTTGGTTGAAGCCAACTCTCGGCGTATATACCAGGTCGCATACGTTTCCGGTCGGACCATATACCGTATAAGGCACATTCTTTCTCCGAACGTCTTTTCTCAGGGACAGGAACTGTGTTCTGGTTGTCTTAAAGAATTTAACAACGCCTTTTTCGGATCTTGTTACCTGGCTGCCGTCTGACAGCGTACGGATGCCGCTAACGTTTCTTACATATACGGCATACTGCGTATAGGTTTTCAGTCCGCTGATCCGTGCAATCGCGCTTCCGTTGAACTCGATCAGGCGCTCTTCATCCGCAATGCCGAAATACTGCGGCGCTACGGCAAAGATGCCCTTCCAGTTTTCGTCTTTCATAGAAGCGATCGCGTCTATAAATTTCTTTTCTACATCTTTTTCTTTCAGATTGCCTGTTTCTCCTGACAGGTCAAGTACATATACTTCACGGCGGAAGCCTTCTTCCGGCGCCGTATATCTTACTTCTGCTGTCTTATCCAGCGCACTTACGCTGCTGATCTTCGGCGCCTCCACATCGGTGACTGTGATCTTCACTTTCGCAGTCTTCGGTTTTTCACTTGCGTCGAAAGGCACTTTCAGGCCTTTTACAAGGTGAACCGGATAGACTTCCACAGTTGCGGTTGCTTTTGCCTGACCGCCTGTACCAAGAGCGGTCACCAGACCGGTCTCTTTGTCTACCGCCAGGATACCTGCCGCACTGTCTTCGGAGATACGGTATTCAAGGCAGACCACATCATCCATCTGCTTTTTGCTGAGCTTAACATCCAGCTGCTGGGTCTGGCCTACGACCATTTTCTTATTCACTGCATTGAATGCAAGCGATTTCGGGACAACTGCGTCTTCCAGGTTGGGAAGCAGAAGGTTTTTGTTCTTTGCGTCGTCAAAATCCAGTACAAATGTGTCTGTGTCTCCCTGTTCCCAGATAATATTGAACTGTTTTGTGCCTTCTCTTGCGTCAAATACAACAACGATTGCATTTCCAGTCTGCAGAATGTGTCCGCCCTGCGCCTCGATCTGGCTTCTGTACACTGCCGTATCGGGAATGGAATTTCCATATTCGCTGGGCGCGGCAATCCATACTTCTACCAGGTTGCCTTCAAGGATTTCCTCTTTTTCACCGTTTTTGTAAACATAACGGGTTTCGTACTGGATATCCTCCTGAATATTCAGGGTATATTTCCAGTCCTGTTCAGTCGTATCCGGCTTCTGTGCAGTCCATGTGTCGTAATATTTAAGTTGCCGTTCGTTTTCCTGCTCAGCGTCGTAATATTTTGCCGGAATGTCATATACAGATACACTGGCATGTCCTCTGACCACATTGACTTTCACAGGTTCACATTTTACCGTATAGTTTCTGGAATAAGGATTCACTGTATACAAACCATTGTTATTCCCATCAGATTCATCCCAGAATTTTCCGGTATATTTCAGGTAATAATTTCCGCTGCTCTTTAAGCTGTCTCTATATGCATTTTCTTTTTCGTATACAGTAAGGAGCGGATTACTTTCGTTATTATCCCATCCATTCCAGGCACTAAAGCGATAAGTAAATGCATACTGGTCCCTCGGTGCGTAATTGTCGATCAGAAGCGCTGTATAATCGATCGTACGATTGACAGTATATGCAGCAGTTCCCGCTTCCACATTGCCCAGAACCTTCGATGCATCGAGCGTCAGTTCGCGCGGTGTGATCTCAACTTCCACAATATCAAAAGGCTCGCAGGCGTGATATTTCTCAATGTCGCCTTTATAGCTTGCTTTCAGTATATAAGTACCTACATTCTTCGCGTAGATATCGTCAAGCTCAACACCTGTCTCTTTGTCATAGTACGTATATACCAGATCCGTGCGCGGATCGATCTCAGTCGTCGGCACGTCAGCGCCGTCGGTACCGTCAGCGTTTTTGACCTTTATCTTTATAAGATCTGCACCCAGCGCCTTGGAAAAGTCTTCTGTAAACACTCTCGGATATGTTTCAGAATCTCCTTCTATATGGAAGACTTCGCCATCATACACTTTGGATTTTTGTTCAAGCTTTGTAGCATCAGCCACGATGGTAATCTGTTCGGTTCCCATCTTGTCTATGCTGATCGGCAGGGACTGGTCTTCACTTAAGAACTCTGCCTTGCGTGTTGCCTTTGTAGTCGGATTCTCTGCATTCTCCGGATCTGCCGGATTTACGCTGAATCTGTACGCCGTATTATTCCGTTCGTCGGATCTGCTCGCCTCGCATTCTACATTGTCAAGGAAATTCAGCTTCTTTATTTTGAGGGAATATACGCCGTCCGCTTCAAAGATATCCCACTCGTCAAGCTCCAGTTCTTCTTTTTGCGTCGGGTCCGTTTCGGATGTTACGGTCTGTACGACTTTCCATTCAATCGAATAATCAACAAATTCCTGCCAGTTGGATAGTTCGTTGTGTTTATTATCCGTAACATCAAAGATTTTCTTGTCAATCGTAATTTCTTTATTTCTTATTTTCTCAAGAAATTCTCCAACGGTTGTTTCCGACATGACTTTAATGCCTTCTGTCGGAGCAGTCAGCTCGGCTTTGATTTCTCTTTGCCGGATCACATAATATACGGGAACCGTTGCCTTTGCCGCATAGTAACCGTTGTCAGAATTGTCGTATGTGATTTCCAGCTTGTAGATACCGGCTCTGTACAGGATCATAGTAGCAGGATCGGAAGTACGCACCCATCTTACCTGATCTTCAAATGTGCTGGTATCGTCCGCAGCTTTATTTGCTTTCCAGAGTTCATAATCCGTGATATCTACCAGACCGTCCGTATAGTTGTTGCCCGGTATAACATTATTTCCCGGATACTGTGCCTCATACCATGTATAGTGGAAAGCAGGGTCTGTGCCGTCAATCGACGAAACTGCTGCGCCGTCGGCGCCTTTTAAGTAGGCTCTCTTATACTGCTCTCTTGCTGTATACAGAGCTGTGTTCGGATCATAGACATGCTTAGGAGCGCTCTCTATGGTCTCTCCGCCCAATACCGTGCCGTCATCTCTTACACGGATTCTGTCAGTCTCGATTGTAACAGCGGCTGCCGGCTGAATATCGGCAGATTTAATCGGAAATGCATCAGCCGCCCAGGTTTCCTGTCTGGTGTCTACCGCATAGTTGGTATCCGGTCCGTTGATATCCTCGTTGGTGTTGATCTCAACCAGGTGTGCCATCGTTCCGTCCGCATTGTAGACAAAAGAACCATCCGCATTGTAGACTGCTTTATATCCGCTGAAGATCACTCTGTAATCATTGTTTACGCTCAGCGTATCGTCGTCTTTGCACTGTGTCCAGGCAGTTGTGTCCTTGGGAGCCGCTTCCAGATAGAACACAGGCGCATATGGCTGTGTCGCGCCGGTATCGTCATAAGATGTACCCCAGAAATGATCCCTGTCAATCGTTTTAAGACTTCTGCTGCCATCTTTTACCTCATATACATCATAGTCAATCTGAGCCAGTACGTCTTTTACCGTCATATGCTCCTTGAAGACAAACGATGAGGATGCCTTTTTGGGAACCAGGACGACCTGTGCCGGTTCGATCTCTACAAAGATTTCGCCATAGCTCTCATCATGTATGCCTTTGGTACTGGTATAGGTAACTCTGTATGTATACCTGCCTGCATTGGAGGGAGCGGACATCTCTTTCCAGATCCAGTTATCATGTTCTACACCGGATTCGTCCACCCATTTTTCATTTACATACTCAAAATATTTGCCTTCAACTTTATCGGTGGCTGTGTCCACAGTTACTTCAACTGCAGGGTCGGAATCTTTCTCCTGCACTTTTGAAGTATATGTCTGCTCTACAAGAGACTCTGCAGCTGCTGATCCGTCGTAAGTCTTGATTTTCAGAACCCAACGCTTTTCCCCGTCTTCGCCTTCTTCTTCATACCAAGAAGCGCCTGCCGGAAGACCTGTTGCCTTGGGTTCCCATACGACTTCTGTTTCGACCAGTTTTTCTGCCTTGACGTTGACTTTCAGCGTCTGCGCCACATCATAGTTGCCGACCAGAGTTTTGTCTGGCTCCGTCTCAGCGGCAGCGAACGCTGCTTTTACGTCTACGAGATATTCATCGGATCTATTCAAAGGATCCGGTACAGCTGCGGTGCTGTCCATGGCATTCACCAATGTGCCCGGCTGTACAGCGAGCGTGATCAGATCTTTTACACGGCTGTCCTTACCGTTGTTGGTTACCAGGCGCAGGGCAGCGCTGCTGGAAGCATCTTTGATCTCGAATTTTATATCTTCGGATTTGGTGCTTTCAAGCTGTGCTTTCGTAGTCCCTGGAGGCACGATGATCGTGTTTACTTTCAGTATAAGCTTTGCCGGCGTGATGACGAAAGCGATTTCATCGTCCTTTGCTCCGGCAGCTTTCGCTGCTTCTGTGGCAGTCAGCACGAGCTTGTAATTTCCTGCGTCTGTCGGATTTCCTGTGAAGTCCGCATATTGGGAATCCGCGCCCTGTTTCTGCCACTTATAGCCATAATCACCACTGCTGGCTGTAAGTTTACTTGTGGAAGTCCCTTTTTTAATCTGGACGTACTCGTTTACATCTGTAAACCATGCGGAACCTGTATATTCTTTCGTTGTTTCTCCGCCCAGTTTTACAACTTCCGGAACAGGAGCAGGCTCCGTCGCCTCTGTGTTAACTCCGGCCGCAGGTTCCGCGTCTGCGGAGTCTGTTCCCGGCTCTACTTCCACAGGAAGTGCGTCTGATATACCTTCAGCATCTTCTTTGTCTGCTGTCGGTATAGACACAGTGCTGTCGTCTTCCGTTAAGGAAGACCAATATTATAAAAATTCCAGTATTTTAACGCATTTTTTGAAAAATTGTATACGAATTTATACGAATATTTTTTCCGTGAAATAATAATTCCAGGAATCTTCAGAATTCTTTCTTAAGGTTCCCGGAATAAAATTTTTGTTTTGCATCATTTGTTTTGTCACAGGTTTTCAAGTGCTTTCAGAACCATGACTTCATCATGTTCAAACATATGGCTGTATCTGGCGAAAATAGTCTGCTGCGTGTCGCCGCTGACTTTTTCAATCACGCTGATCGGTACATTTTGTTTGATCAGATTGCTGATATAAGTATGCCGGAACGAATGGCAGTTGCAGGGTTCTATCCTGACCTTCCTGCAGGTCTGCTTGATTCGGGACAGACAATACGAGTGCGTGTAGGTAAAGACCCTGTCCTCATCACTTCCTCCATTCTCAATATGTCTGTGGTATTCTCTGTCATAGATCGCCTCAAGCCGGGAGGGGAGCGGGATTGCCCGGTGTTTCAGATTTTTAGGTTCTTTGATATCTCCGTTTCTTAAACGGGCTTTTGTGATATTCAGACGCTTTCCATGAGCGTATATGCTGCGGGCTGTTCCGGGCGTACTGTTATATTCCGCGGTCTGTGTTTCGCGGGTATAATAGTCAAAAGTCTGAAAATCCGCCCAGGTGAGCGCGAGGCATTCTCCCAGCCGTACGCCGGTATAATACAAAATATTATAGAAAAACTGCAGTCTGGGGTAGCTGTCATATCCTCTGTAATTGCTTTTGGTATTTTCCAGATAATGGTCGATCTTTTCAAACTCTTCGTGGGTCAGCAGCCGGAAACTGTCTTTTTTCTTTGTTTTTATATTATCCGCCTTGTGCAGGAAGTTATCAGCGATAAACCCGCGCTTATAGGCAATCTGAATCAGTTTTCGGAATGCGCTGTTGAGCGTATAGATCGTTTCTTCACTGTATTCTTTTCTCAGGCAGTCGAAGAGCTGATAGTAGACGTCCTCTGTAATGTCTTTCAGCCTGGTATTGGCAGGCAGATATTTGCAGATGGTTTTTAACTGCTGTTCCGTGTTGAGTATGGTTGTGTTGCTGTATCTTTGGGCAGATGCCTTGACCTTCCACAGTTCAAACGCGCCCTGGAGCGTGATATCTTTGCCGCCGGTTTTGTTGATGCCAGTCTGCAGTTTTGCCAGTTCGGCTTTCGCTTCCGTGACTGTCAGGCAATTGTATACCCATTTGGATTTGTACTTGTTTTTTTGCATGACTGGGTCGTATTCTTTGTAATTGTATTTCACATCATATTTTCCGGTATATTCATTCAGATAAATATTAGGATATTTTGTCTTACTTCTCTTGATTTTTTCAGCCATTTTGAAACCCTCTGTTTGTATTGTCCGTGAACGGATTTTACTACGAATTATATACGAATCAGAATATTTTTTCTGTTTATATATATTTTACGGGGCGCCCACAGGCGCCCCGTAAAATATGTG
>DKVI01000009.1 GCA_002491115.1 Lachnospiraceae bacterium UBA7182
TGCATAAGTTGTAAAGTGGTGTTATTTTCACAACATCATGAAAATTTAAAACTATATGTATGATGAAAATGAAGATGGTATAAGACTACATGTTACCTATAAAAGAAATGCCTCCGCCTGTTCGCCCTGCTGTAACGGCGCGTGACCGGAAGGTATGTCAATCAAACAATTACATCCTGCCATAGATGCAAGAACTCCGTTAGAATGCATGCCATTCGGAAGATAAAATACCCCTTTCTCCCAGAAAGCCCGTACAAATCTGCGCTGCCTGCCTGCTTTTCTAAATGTATCCGCCATTCTTCCCTGCACCCGTGTAAGCTTTAATGTGTCATCCTGTTTCATCTTCTGTAAAAGCGGCCGTACCAAAAGTTCCACTGTCACAGCCACGCCAAAAGGATTACCGGACATACTGAGAATGGGAATCCCGTGATAAAGGGAAAAAACAGTCGGCATACCCGGCTTCATCTTCACTCCTTTAAAAACAGGTTCCGCCCGGAGCAGATGAAGTGTTTCATGCATAATATCTTTTTTCCCCACAGATACTGCTCCTGTTGTAAGGATTACATCTGCGTTTTGGGCCACTTTTTCCATGGCTTTTGCCATTCTAAAAGGATCGTCTTCTACAGACAGAGATTCTATGACCTGTACGCCAAAATCCATCAGACGGGCTGTCAGAAGAAAACGATTGCTGTTATAAATTTTCCCCGGCAAAAGGGGCCGGCCCGGCTCTGTTACTTCGTCTCCGGTTGTAAACACCGCTACGCGCGGCAGACGAAAAACAGGTGCTTTTACCTGCCCCATCCCCGCAAGTACTCCGGATTCTACAAACCCAAGTCTTGTCCCCTTTTTTAATATCAACTGTCCCCTTTTAAACTCCTCCCCACGAAAACAGTAGTTTCCCCATGTATTCTCCCTGCGGTAGATGAATACCATGTTCTCCCCACAGTCCGTATCTTCCTGGCGGATACAGCAATCGCACCCTGGCGGAATCGCTGCACCGGTCATAATGCGTACTGCCTGCCCTTCTTTTATTTCTTTTACATCATACTGCCCGGCATCAATCTCCCGCACCACATGCAGCCTGGCAGGATGATCTTCAGAAGCATCTTTAATATCTGCTGCTTTACAGGCATATCCGTCAATCGCAGAACGGTCAAACGGAGGATTATCAAAAGAAGCACACAGATTCTGCGCAAGAATGCGCCCTGATAACTGTAAAATCCCTGCCTCCTCTGTGTCTGTAATCACTTCTGTGTGTTCCTGTATCTCTTTGATTGCCTGTTCTACTGTTATATTTTCCCTCATATACTGTTTTCCCCTGTCTTTTATTTTACATTCCACCTGTTTTTTGAACCCAAAAGCGCAGTTTATGATAATAATACAGACTGATACCCGCCGAAGCGACCGCAGCGATGGGATACGCCCACCAGACAAAAGTCAGGTCCCCTGTCAGGCTTAATAAATATGCCGCAGGCAGCAGAATCACCAGTTGTCGGAATACCGACACCCACATACTGTATATACTTTTTCCCAATGCCTGAAACATAGAAGACAAAACAACGCTGAAACCCGCAAATATAAAATTACAGGATAAAATACGCAAAGCCGGATAGCCTAATTGTTTCATATGATCTGAAACATTAAAAAGCAGCAGCATTTTATCCGGAACAGTCTGAAACAGGATTGTGCAGATCACCATGATACCGGTTACATAGATCAGGCTAAGCTTCAATGTCTTTCGGATTCTGTCTTTTCTCTTTGCTCCATAGTTAAAAGCAACTATGGGAACCATCGCGTTTCCCAGACCAAATACAGGCATAAACGCGAAGCTTTGCAATTTATAATACACACCAAAAACAGCGGTCGCCGTGGAGGTAAAACTAATCAGTATCAGATTCATACCATACACCATGACCGAAGCTAAAGACTGCATGATGACGGACGGCACACCGATTGCCAGGATATTTTGGGCAAGTTCCCTGTCTTTTTTTATATGGACTGCCGTTATCCTTATTTCTTTATTCCTGAAAAAATGAAAGCAGCATCCCAATACAGCCGCAACCGTCTGGCCTGCCACGGTCGCCAGCGCCGCGCCCTTGACTCCCATGGCCGGGAAGTGAAAATATCCGAAGATCAATATGGGGTCCAGTATTATATTCACCACAGATCCCGCGCTTTGTACAACCATAGAACAAAATGTCTTTCCGGTAGACTGAAGCAGTTTCTCAAAGTACATCTGCAAAAATGCGCCCGCTGACAGGCAGCAGCAGATCTGATTATACAATATACCCTCAGATAAAATCTTCTCATCCCCGGTCTGGGCAGTAAAATAGATTCTGCTTCCAAAAATTCCAAATAAAATAAAAATTCCCATACAGAGCATGGACAGGATAAGCCCCCAGCCGGCCGCTTTATCGGCATCCTGACCTTTTTTCGCTCCCAGGGCTCTGGATAATACCGCGCCCATTCCCACGCCCATCCCGGAACCTGCTGCTGTCATAAAATTCTGTACAGGAAATACCAGAGAAACGGCAGTCAGTGCATGCTCACCGATTCTGGATACGAAAATACTGTCTGTCACATTATAGAAAGCCTGTACAAACATGGAGCATATCATCGGCAGCGCCATCGTAACCAGCAGTCTGTTCACTGGCATAATTCCCATCTTATTTTCTGTTTCTCTCATATTTTTAACCTTTGTGTGTTTTATAAAAAACAGGAGCGATACATTTTCAATATGTACCGCCCCCTGCAATAACTACTCCCCTTTTTGATATAATTCCGGAAGAAACAAAGCGACTGCAGCCATAAGAACCATCACTGCTCCTGCCATCATAAAATAGGTATGAAAATTCTGTCCGGCGACCGGAGTAATGATATAGGTAGGTATCACAACCGCGCCGAGAAGCTCCAAAGTTGTAATGACCCCTCCTGCACTGCCTGCATAAGACGGGCCAATCTCCGGCAGCAGCATCGGAAAAGACATAAAAGTCGGAATCAGGCTTCCCATTCCAAATCCGGCTGCCAGTAAAGCCACCACGATCAGCCACACAGGAGCCATCCAGCCAAATGCCGTTCCGGCTGCCGTCACCAGAGCCAGCGTCACCAAAGCCGGTTTCATCCTTCCGATTCGGGCAATGATCGTCGGCCCCATAAAGGTTCCCAGCAGGCTTCCGATCGTCAGCACAGAAGAAACCACGCCGGCCATGGATTCGTTTATGCCCCTTGACTGAAGGGCTGTGGGAAGGAAGGATGAAAGAGCCACATTACATCCTAAGATACACATCAGGCAAATACCCACCAGCCAGATATTCCTGCTTTTTACAACAGTCATAATAGATGTCAGAACAGATTCCTGCGGTCCGTTTCCTTCTGCTGCCTGGCCGCTTCCGTCATGGATAAAAACAACCCACAGCACAACTATAAAAACAGACAGGATTCCCGTCAGGACAAAAGCTGAACGAACAGACGGAAACATTGCCGTAGTCGCTGTCCCCAGCGTCATTCCCAGCGTGCTCCCAACCATCGTCACGCCTACCATCTGTCCTACTTTCTCCGGCGGATACCACGCGCCCACCAGTTTGGACATATTTACATTGATAAAAGTAACTCCGATACCCGCCAGTACCATACTTGCCATCAAGGATGTATAGTCACCGGCAAACGGCCGATAGCATAAGCCGGCCATCGTGACCACAAGTCCCACGGAAGTTACTTTTTTGACTCCGAATTTATCGGACATAATGCCGGCCACAATACCAAGCAGGATGGCAGGTATCATCGGCGCGGAAAAAGCGCTGGAAAACTGCACAGGCGTCATATGCATGCTTTCCATCAGCCGCGGCGCCAGAGGCGACAACTGGTATTGAAAATAATTCCCCAGTATTAATGTAACGAACAGAACCAAAACGCCTGCTTTTGCATAGTTTCCGGATTTCATCTTTGACTCCCCCTTCTTTCAGTGATTAATTGCTGATACACACGCCTCCGTCAATGACAAGGTTTGTACCTGTAACAAAGGAGGATTCATCCGATCCAAGATATACCGCACCGTAAGCGATATCGTCCGGTTCTCCGAGACGGCCCAGCATGCAGACGGAATTGATCATGGCATCCTGCGCTTCTTTGCTGTTTTTAATATCCTCCGGCGTCATGCCTGTATTAATCGGACCCGGCAGGATACAGTTGATCCTGATCCCCTGTCTTGCAAACTCTTTTGCGACATTTCTGGACAGGTTGGTCACGGCTGCTTTCATAGCGCCATAATAATACGCGTTTAATTCCGGCCAGACAGAAGATATGGAAGCGACATTGATAATATTTCCTTTTCCTGCTTTTACCATTTCAGGGAGAAAGGCCTGCATCGTCCACACATACGCTCTGTAGTTTGTCTCCATAATGAAGTCAAAATCTTCATCCGTATGGTCAAGGAACGGTTTATGTACCAGCACACCGGCAGAATTAAATAAAATATCAACTTTGCCGAATCTGTCATAGGCCGCTTTTTTCAGCGTTTCAATGGATTCTTTTTTGCGCAGGTCACAGGAAACAAAGATACTCTCGCCGCCCATGGCCGCGATCTTGTCTGTAAGTACTTTTCCCTTTTCCTCGTTCCTTCCTACCGTTACTACTTTTGCTCCTTCTTTTACATACATCAAAGCAACTGCTTCCCCGATGCCTGACGTTGCGCCTGTTACTACCGCTACTTTGTTTTCAAGTCTTCCCATTTTTTAAATTCCTCCTTTATGATGATTTATATCTGTTCTATCCGGGCAATTTCCCCAGCTTCTCCATTTCATCCGCCACATCTTTCAGCCCGTACTTTTCCCATGTGTCACGGTAGGGCCAAGCTGTCTTTTTGTCCCATCCTCTGGTCTCATAGTACATATCTACCAGATGGTTAAAACCGTCCCAGTCCGCCGTTTCTCCCCATGGATCAGGGATACAGATTCCCGGCCATACGGCTTCTACTTCCATTTTCCGGTCTCTTCCAAAGTTCCGGATCAGGATCGCGCGGTACAAAAGTTTGGATCTGACAGCGGACTCGTTGAGTTCTTCTTCCGACATGGGATAGCCCGTAGCGGCCTCATACATCTCCGCTTCCATGGACGTCCACCAAAGGTCCGGGCTCTGCCACTCGCAGCAGGTCACGCTGTCTTTCATCTCTCCTTTATTTTCATTCATAATGATACTGTCTACCAGCGTCTGACTGTTATACGGATCATCTTTGATTTTAAGATAATTCTCATAGGTGTCATGATGATGTTCCACCGTCTGCATATCTCTGGAAGAAGTCATCAGTTCAATCGTTGACGCCAGCCATGTGGGCTTTGTGATCGTAGCCTCGTAGCCGCGCCCCTGCCAGTGGAAAGAATGTCCCCATGCAGTCTCAAGGCTGATGGGCAGATCCAGAGACGGATTGCCGGGAAGCACCCCGGAGCGTCTTCCATGATAAATCGTGTCCCCGAATTTTTCCTTTCCCAGCGTCCGGATCGCCCTTGCCATTCCTTCTGCCAGAAGATTTCCGTAGTACCCTTTGCGATATACGATCTGATCCAACATGTATGCTACAAAATCAGAGGATTCCACATCAATCTCCATTCCGAAGTCAATATCATCAAACACGCCTTCTTTCTGCCCCATAGACAGCCACGGAAGAAGCCATATGGTTACATCCCACTTGTCCATGCCATATTCATTGCAAAGTTCATTAATCAGATTCCCTTTTTCAAAATCCGGCTTCCAGAAATCAAGCCTGTCCGGCATGATCGGCGCGGTCATTTCTTCAAAATACGGGTCGGTCGGGTCAGGAACAGGCGGTTCTCCGCTGAGCATCTTACAGGGCAGCACATGATTCTGGTGCGTCATCCAGTTGGCTCCGATGCTGTTGGGAACATCTGTCGCAAAGCCATAGGCAAAGATACTGACACATTTCTCCACATGGTTGATCTTGTCGTCCGTAAAATAAGAGTCTGTATCCATCATCAGACAGTTGCAGTGCTGGTTGCATCCATGGCTACAGGCCACGTTTCCGCGCACCCAATGTCCTTTTGCGTCGTTTCCCGGAAGCCCCTGCCTGTCCTGTTCCCTGACAGGAGACGGACGCATATAGGGACTGCCCATGGTCATCCGCAGTTGAAAGACTTTATCTATATCCGCTGCAATGACCACCCCTGTTCCATGGCAGGTAATTGCTTTTAGGTTTTTTGAACCCCATACGGCTCCAAAACCGCTCTTGGCCATGACATTGTCATTACTTGTGGTAATGGAAGCATTGCGTACCAGATGCTCTCCGGCCGGCCCTATGACCATACTTTTAAATTTTTTCCGCCTGTGCGGTTGGAATATGAAAAACAGCGTTATTCATGACGGAAGAAGGGATGGATTTTAAGGGATTCTCCTGAGGGTGAAAGATATCATAAAAAAGAGAACACAAACAAGACTGCCACCCATTTTTATTCCGCAGTCTGTGCTGGAAACACCATATGATTTGCAAGCTTTGAGTCATACTGCTTTTTGGATGCTTTCAAGAGACGGTGAGAACAGGCGCAGCTCTTTTCTGTGAAACCATAAATCAGACTGGTGGTTCAGGTAGACCATCTGCAAGGCGGCAAGCGCTCTGCTTCCATTGGGAGACCAGGCCATCCCATTGTGTTTTTGTCGCCTGGCCACAATCAGATCGTTTGCTTTTTCGACAGGATTGCTGGAATTCCTGAGGCCAAGTTTTGCTCTTAACGCATAGCAGGTGATGGCATCACCT
>DKVI01000060.1 GCA_002491115.1 Lachnospiraceae bacterium UBA7182
TGGATATAATATAATCGAAAGGCGGTGATTACATGGCTACAGCACCTACTCAAATCAGAATTGATGCAGATATCAAAAAACAGGCCACCGATTTATTTAATGACCTTGGTCTCGATATGTCTGGCGCAGTAAATCTGTTCCTTCATCAGTGCGTTCTAAGAGGCGGTCTTCCTTTCAGTGTTGAGATGCCCCGCTACAATCAGCACACACTTGATGCAATGGATGAAGCCAGGCGCATTTCCCGTGATCCTGACGTCGGGGGATACACCAGTATGGATGAACTCCGAAAGGCACTTGAAGAATAAGTGTATACAGTAAAATTTACCACCGCTTATAAAAAGAGCTACAGGCTCATGAAGAAACGTGGCCTGGATCTTTCGCTTTTGGATGATGTTGTTGATACGCTTCGTCAGGGCAAACAACTTGATGCGAAATACCGGGATCACGAATTAGGCGGCAAATTTAAAGGCTTCCGGGAATGTCATGTTAAACCGAATTGGCTTTTAGTTTATCTGATTGAAAACGACATTCTGACACTTACTCTTGTTGACACCGGAACACATTCTGACATTTTTAAGCTTTAGCAATAAGACGGGATATCTGATTAAGGATGTTCCGTCTTATTTATGTGCCACCTGTCACCACGCTGCGCATGGATCTTTGCATGGCACGAAGAACAAAGTGCCATCAAATTTCCATCGCTGTGGTTACCGCCTTCTGCCAGCGGCTTTTTGTGATGCACCTGCTCCGCTTTAACGAGCCTTCCTTCCTCCAGACACTTCTCACAAAGCGGGTGTGCATGCATGTACCTGTCTCTGATGCGCTTCCACGCTCTTCCGTACCGACGCTTTGTAGCCGGGTCTCGGTCATACTTCTCATAGCGTCTGGCTTCTATATATTTGGTGATTAGTTATCTTATCTCCTGATTGATCACGGAGTCTTTCAGCCAGCCCCGGAGTTTCTCAATCTTATTCAGATTGGGGCTGTATGGCGGTAAAAAAACAGGTTCCAGTCATTCCCTGTTTTCTTCAAGGAAACTCCGCAGTAACTTTGCATGGTGGATTCTGGCGATATCATTGTTCAGAAGTTTTTTTAAGTGTTTCGAAATCCTTCCTGAACCGCTCCTGTTTTTTGGATCTGCTTTTTTCAGGGTATAAGTTGGCCTGGTATAACTCAGACCGACGCGCTCAAAGAGATTACGCATCCCACGGTCGCTGAATATCACGCCAAATTTCTCCTCTGCAAGTTTACAGACGAGAGAAGACGTCCAGTTGGCAAAAATGCCAATACCTGCAATCAACAATCACCAAATATATAGAGCGCTATTTAAAAGACAGCATGGAGAATGAAAAGGATCTCACATGGAACAGACAGATGCTTACGCTCATACAGGAAATGATACACGAAAACAACACCGCTCCGGCAGACGGGATAGCAGAGGAAAAGATTGCCGACTTTGAGGCGCGCTGCGATTCCATCGTACAGACAGCAGAAGAAGAATATGAAGCCCCCCGTCGGACTATTACAGGGATGGGTATAACCTGTATCTGCGGATGGTAAAGTATAAGCATAACCATCTTCTGTTCCTGTCGAATCCCCTTGTGGAACCCGACAACAACCTCTGTGAACGGAAGACCCGGATACTGAAAGGGAAAATAAACCAGGCCATTTCGCTGAGGAGTTTCGAGCATCTAGCCACAGCCGAAGCTGGCCAGGGTAAAATCTGAAAATCCAGAATCTACTAATATGATACTGCCTGAATGAAAGACAGAAAAAGGGACCCGCGAGAGTCTCTTATCATCGTGTCCTGTTTCCCCACCCCATGAAAAGTAAGTGGAATGGCTGAGGCTGGAAAATAGAGAATTGTCTATTGACATAAAAAATAGATTTGTGTCTAATAATATTAGAAGAAAAGCGTGCTTTTCTAGTGGGCTAACACTTAAATCTGATATGCTTGTCAATCATGTGATTGACCGTTGGCGGACAACACTAAAATCAGCCACAAAGAGAGAGTATATAGCACAGTGATGTTATTGCTCTCTCTTTAAATTTATGGAGGATTACAAGCAAAATTATTCAATTTGTTACATAGAAGTAGTATTTCATGAAAGAAATTATCAGCATCTGACTGGCTTGGAAGAATTTCGGTTTAAGCAGGGAGGATAATGTATATGTTCCTTCCTCTGCTTTACTTGAAGATATAAAAAGGCTAACGGATGCACTATCACAGGTTTTGGCAATTTTGGAAAAGGATGTTGATGCAGATATATACTCCAATGTAAAGCATGTAGCAAAGGGATTGAATCTCAATAATATTACTTTGCCGCAGGAGATTAATGCAATGATTAATTTAGATCATTATGTATACAGAGGAAAGTAAATTTATTAATAAAGATATATGTGGGGTAAACGTTATCTCTCCTAAATGGGGTATAAACTTTTTCGCAAAAGGATTCGGTTTCGCTATTTAATATTAAGAAGTGACTTTCAAATATAAATTTTCCTCAGATTGGGAAAATTCTTTAGCTGAGCATTATGGTTTGGGTTTAATTGACTTTTGCAATATTTTGAATACTATTCCCAACGAAAAAGAAACCAGAGAAATTGCGGCAGCTCGTTCGGAAGAAAATAGCAAGGGGCAAGAAGTACATAGAATTGAGTATTGGATTGCCTGATCAGGGTGTGATGCTGAAAATGGAGCGCTGTGCGGAATTTTTAGCCCGCATGATAGAAAAATATGGGCAGGAGGTTCTGGAGGAGCAGGCAAAAAAGGGTTGGCCGAAAAAGCCAACGATGGTGTGAAATATAAGAAGATAGCAGCGCAGGAGAATTTCGATAAATTTTAAGGCTATGCTCCGCTGAAAAATCAGTGGAGCATAGCTTTATTCGTTATTTGTATGTTCTTCTGTAAGTTTTTCAAGAAATTCTTCTGGTGAGTAAACGGAAAGGGCGGCAAGTTTGTAATTCTTAAAGTTCCTGGTCACGATGCAGTCAGCACTAATGCGTACAGCAGTTTGTACCATGATGGCATCTTCGTAGTCTTTCACAGGAGAACCAGGGGCAAGTTGGCAGCCCATGGAAAAGACATGTCTGCCGGAATCACGCCTAGGAGGGATTTAGCCATTTCGATGCGCACCGTATTGGGGTTGGACAGCTTTGCTGCAACCTTTCCGTTTTTCGTGATGAAGATATCTTCGCTTTCTGCAGGCAGCAAGTCTCCCGGAATTGCCCAATGAATTATGTCTCCAGACTTTTCTTATAAAGACTTCACAGAAAGCGTTGAAATTTATCCGGAAAAGTTGGATAATGAATGCATATTGAAGCAGATAAACTTTAACTTTCCAGTGTATTATGATAGTGAGGCTGGCAAGGAAATTCGATTGCTCATCGAAAATACAGTCGAGACTGTATAGAGTATTTAAGGTAGGGTTGCATATGGTAGGTGAAAAATTCACACTGATGCAGTATTCAGTAAATGCCATTCTTGGCCTGATAGATGCGCAGGAATTTGTGATTCCTGAAATTCAGAGGCCGTTTGTATGGAGAAGATCCCAGGTCAGGGACCTGATTGATTCGCTTTATAACGGATATCCTACAGGATATATTATCACCTGGAAGAATCCGGATGTTAAGACAAAGGATGGAACAGTTGCGAGTGGCAAACATGTGCTGATTGTCGGTCAGCAGAGAATTACGGCGCTTATGGCCGCAGTTGCCGGTCTTGAGGTTCTGGATGATGACTTTAACAAGGATCGTATCAGGATTGCTTTCAATCCGATCGCAACCGACGCAACAAAAAGATTTGCCGTGCAGGATGCTTCTCAATCTAAGAGACAGGAAGTGGATTCCGGATATTTCTAAAGTCTTTAAGCCGGATTTTTATCCTCAGATGACAAAAGAACAGGAGTTCGCAGAGACAGAATATGCGCCGAAGCTTCAATGGCTGTCGAAGGATAATGAAGATATTTATGTTCCCGAACACAGTGATATGCTCCGGGTGGCTTTCATGTACAGTTTTGACAGAGGCAAGCTTGCTGATCTGGAGAGTTTACTTTCCGGCAGAGATTTTGAAACAAGGGAATTCAAGGAAGAGATTATGAGAGAAAGGAACACATGACGCGGGAAGAAAGACTGCTTCTAAGAAATGCGCTGCAAAACATTTCAGACAGTTACTTTGTGATCGGGATTGATCCGGAGTATATGGTGAGGGCATCATGATACCTGCTTTATTTCTTTTTGCGTAATTTTAATACAATATGGTTCTGCCTGGCAGTTTCCTGGAGTAAACTGGCTGCATGGGCGGATTTTTCTTTTAATGTGAGATTTGAAGTATTCTCGTTCAATTCGGATATGATCCTTTCCAAATCTTCTAATTCCAACAAATTGACTGCAACGCAAAATAGTGTCTTTTTTCGTCCGTCATTATACGTATTCAACAGATGATTTAACAGAACTTTCTTTCTCTGTTGTTCCGCTGAATAAAGTCTGCTTCCCAGTTTTTTAAATTTTTCTGTATCCTGTTTTCGATGTCGGTGTGGAATAAAAGAATCAAACGCATCTATGTTCTCATACTTTTCACAGGGATAATTTTCACACTGGAAACAATATTCAACATTCCCATGCTGCAAACTGCATTTTGCTATGGAACAGGATTGATTTCCCTCTCCGCCGCCACAGCCGGGACAGTATTGATTTAAGTTCATAGGGCATAAACCACAATTCAATCCGCATAAGGAAAACAATAAATTTTCTCTTTTGAAGTTTTTCATAGAAATCTCCTTACACCTTTTTTGACAAGGTTGATGTAGGTAAAAAATGCGATTACCAATGAAAGTTCCTTTCTTTAATTTTACAGGCAGTTTACCATGATGTATTCATCTTCTTTTTCTCTTATAATCTCGAATCCGGTCTTTAGATACAATTTTGCCGCATAATTGGCTTTTTGAACGGAAAGAGAGACCTGCTTATATCCGCTTGATTTAAGCAGGGCAAGAATTTTTTTCATCATGGCTGTTCCGATGCCAGCGCTTCGGTATTCTTTATAAAGTGAGATTGCAAGGGAGGGCGTTTCCTTGTCGATATGTCCGTAATCGTTCATAATACGGACCCAGACAGCGCCGACAATCTTACCGTCAACCTCCGCCACCAGTCCCCGATCATCTTCTGATTCTCCGAAATGCTCGATATAAACCTGTAATTCGGGAGATGTGAGAATGGATTTGGGTGGAGGTTCCATACCTTCCGGAACAAAAATTGCTTCATATAGAAAATTGTTCAGCAACGGATATTCCTGTTTTTGTATTTCCCGTATCGTTATGTCCATAAATGACCTTTCCATTTTGCTTTTCTGTGTTCTGTCTGTATTCTAACATAATTCAGATCATACGGCAATGAAAGCCGATCAGAAAGAATGAGTGGAAAGTAATGGCAGCTTCTGGTATAATGGCTGTAGGATACATAAAGAATGCGCCGTAAGAGGATCGGACATATAAACAGGCAGGGGTGATTTTGATGGCCTTGAGAATCTGGCCCGGAGATTATGAGAGAAAAGAACACATTACGCGGGAAGAAAGACTGCTTTTAAGAAATGCGTTGCAAAGCATTTCTGACGGGCATTTTGTGATTGGGATTGACCCGGTGGGAATGAGTACAGATACAGTGCATATGGGGTTTTATATTGCACCGGATCAGGGGCTTCTTACTTTTTCCGTTTATACCGATCCGATCAACCCGAACCTGAATGAGATTTACAAAAGCTATGTGGAAATGGCAGAGAGAAAGATTCATGAAAGACTTCTGGACTCCATGATGCTGATTGTGCGTGACGGAGAAAGGAAGTTTTTAAAATTTCCCTACAGGCATGCGATTATCTTCGCCAATGAAAGACCGTCTGCTTCCGCGGCCCGAAATGCTGCCATCGAGCCTCTTGCCGCCTATGCATATGTACATTTCCTGCACACGGCCGGCAAGAAGAAAACAGCGGAAAAAGGGCCGGACCTTAGGATCGCTGACGGCTGCCGTGTGGCTTTTGACCCGGACTTCCAATCGCTGTCCGAACAGGAGTGTGCAGCGATTTTTGAACGTCTTGCGCCGGAATATGTGGTTGTTATGCATGAAAAAGAACATGTGGAAGTAAAGCAGAAAGAGGCCGCTTTGACGGAACAGGATTTCCGGATTACCGGCAGGGAAACAGAATACAGAACATTTTTTCTGGATGAATACCAGGTGGGTCTGATCAATGATATGGGAAGAGGCCACAGAGTGATCCTGGCCAATCCGGGCGCAGGTAAGAGTGTGCTGCTTTTGTCAAAAGCGTTTAAATATGCAAGTTTATATAAGGATTCCAAAGTGCTGTTGACCTGTTTTAACAATAACCTGGCGGATTCCTATCTGTTTAAACGAAGGTGCGCTGATTTTGGCAATAACCGGAATCTTTATATTATGACGCTTCATAAGCTTGTAAAAAGATTATTTGAGGAATGCCTTCATAAAAGATGTAATTCCAATATAGCGACGCCGGAAGAAATCCAGGAATGCCTGGACAAGGTTCGCTCCGGGGAAATCACGATGCGTTTTAAGGCGGTTTTTATTGATGAGGTTCAGATTTTTGAACCGATCTATCTGGAATTATGTTATGCGTTGTTGGAAAAGAGTGACGACCATACTTTTCTGATGGCCGGGGATCTGAACCAGACCGTGCGGTCTCAGAGTCGGCGGGGCGATGCGCCGTGGAAAAAGATCCGGGGCGTCAGGCTCGATTTTACAGGCCGGGTCAGATACATAGAGAAAAATTACAGAAACAGCAGACAGATCGGCGATTTTTTGAATCGTATGCTTTGCTATATGAATCAATATATGGAAAAACTGGAGATGATCAGTCTGAAAGAATTTTCCTATGACTCGTTTGAACCCGGTAAAAGAGAAGGAATCACGCCGAATATCCAAACCGGCGCCAGCCGGACGCAGATTCGTACCGCTGTACTTGAGGCAGTAAAAGAGATCGTTGGGAAATACCAGGTAGGGTATTCGGATATAGCGATTTTATTCCCCATGAAAAAAAATGCTGCCCTTAATTATCCGTTTCTTCGCTGGATCACCTCTGCGCTGGATCAGGAGGGAATACCATATTCTCTTATTACTTCCGCAGAAGATGAGGGACACACAAAAGTGCCATACAGCCAGACGACCGGCGTGGTTCTGTCAACGATTGACGCATCGCTGGGACTGGATTTTAAAGCAGTGATTGTGGCCGGGCTGTATCCGTATAATTATTATTTTACCGATACGGGATATAAAAGACTGATCAAATCTTGGGAACAGATCGGAGCGCTTGGCCGCGGCAGGCAGGAAAAGGTGCAGATACAGATGCGTAAACTGTATACAGCGTGTTCCCGGGCAAGGGATATTCTGTATGTCGTAAGCGATCTCAAACCGGGTTCGCCGATGGAGCAGTTACTGATCAAGGCAAAGGAGAATGAGTATGTCCAATCATTATAATATTCTGGCGAAACATATTGTTTCCCGCTATATGAAACGGATATCAGGAAGCGATATTGAAACATATCTGGTCGGAGAGGACCCTGAAAAGCGTGTCATGGTGGGGATGCTTGCGGAAAACAGAGTGGATCATGCACAAAATGGCGGATACAGGGAAAATGCTGAAACAAGATTTGAGAGTGTTCCGTCCATCAGCGTCACCTTTGTGATCAAGAAAGGCTCGACAGGTTCCATCCGTATTGTACCGCAGGGTTTTTTGTTTTATTCTGTATCCCCTGACTATGATCGGACGGTAGAATATATTTTGCAGTCTTATTCTGAAAGGGACAGACAAAGATATTCTGTGATAGACGAGCTGTGCGAGAAATATGCGGATCAGCGGTTTCTGCTTCCCAAAACTTATAAAATGATTGACCTTGCGTCCTGTATGGGGGACGGGATTGAACTATCGTCCGAAGACTTTAAAACGGGAAGAAAACATCTGGAGCAGGCGATCAGTGAGAAATTAAATATGCTTGCGGATGAGATTATGGAAGAGATTCGTATGGTTCCCGATATGAACATTTCTTTTTTTGATTTAATATCGAAAGAACGGTTTGTAGCCGTGAGCGCTGCAAGGGAGGAATCATCCTGCCCGCACTGGGTGATAGATATTCTTTGCAATATCACCGAGGAGGAAGATTCCTGCAGATTTCTTCTTCAGATGGTCAACAATACGGTAACAGATAACAATATGGATATCGGCTATGTGCCGAAAATTTTTAATGCCGGTATCAAAGTGACCGGTGACGCCGGTATAAAGTTTCAGGAAATAAAGCTGGATTATTTTAAAAATAATTATAAAAAGAGAGTACCGGTCTACGCGGTTGCCGAGAACGCCTCTGTAAGGTTTATACAGGAGAAAAATGAAATCCTCACGGATAATATTCCGGTATATTATCAGAAACGTTTAAGGACAAAAGATCAGTTTAATCAATATATAACATTTGCCGGACTGATGGAGGATCCGGTTGGAAACCTTCAGAAAATCCACGAGGAAATGAGGAAGGATTACGAAAAACGTGTTGATGAAGCGCAATCCGCTGTGTTTCAGAGCTTTACCGCAAAACAGAAATTCCAGAGAGACCTTGATACATACAGGCAGGAGATTGACCGTTTTGAACGGGGGATTAAACAGATCGAGTTTAAAGACTGGGTCAGGAAAGCTTTTCTGTACATGAATCAGACGTTCAGTACCCGGATGGACGGGGAACACAGAAATATTACCGGCTGGAGGCTGTTCCAGATTGTTTTCATCGTTTCTCTGATCTGCGAAATGATCAGAAGCGAATATAAAGATGATTCCACATTGCTGCAGGCCGACATTGAAGTGGCGAATCTTCTGTATTTCCCCACAGGCGGCGGAAAGACAGAAGCCTTTTTGGGATGCTGCGTGTTCAGTATGTTTTTTGACCGGCTAAGGGGGAAAGATTACGGGATCACAGCGATGCTGAAATATCCCCTGCGTTTGCTGGCCGTACAGCAGCTGGAACGCGTGCTGACGGTTGTCATGAAGGCAAATAAAGTCAGAGAGGCGTCGGAAGAACTGAAGCACACGAACAGGTTTGAAGTGGGATTTTTTGTCGGAAAGAGTAATACGCCAAACAGCATTACAACCAGAGAACCGTTAAGTGACCGCGGCAGCCGCCATGCCGGAAGAACGATGATTCTGGAAAGCGATACAGAAACGCTGAATGAATACTATCGTTTTATAGATACCTGTCCCGTCTGCGGCAAAAAGCAGGTCAATATGCGCTTTAACCAGGCGAACTGGAAGCTGGAGCATTATTGCGGGAACAGGGAATGTACGATAGACGCGCTTCCCCTGCTGATCGTGGATCAGGAAATTTACAGATATATGCCCTCTGTGGTAGTCAGTACGATTGATAAAATGGCCATGCTGGGCACGACAAATGAATTTAAGATGTTATTCGGACAGGTGAAAAAGTGGTGCCCGGTTCACGGATTTTCCTGCCAGTCCAGATGTCTTGTCTCAAGAGAGGGCTGTACCAGCGCGCTCAGAACCGTGAACCGGTTAAAGGACCCGATACCGACACTGTTTATCCAGGACGAGATGCATCTGGTAAAAGAGAGTCTGGGTACGTTTGATGCGCATTATGAGTCTTTTGCAGATTATTATGCCAAAAATCTGGTTCCGCCCGATCAGCAAAAGCAGATCAGATTTATAGGCGCCACAGCGACCATTTCCATGTATGAGGAACATATCAGACATCTGTATCATATGGCGGGCAGGCGGTTTCCGTGTGAATATCCTTCCATAGAGGGAGGAAGTGATTTTTATTCTTATACCGATGAGGAAGATACTACGAGGATAATCTTAGGTTATGCGCCTTATGGCAGATCGATTACCAACGGGATGTGGGAATCGGTCTATATTATGAGAACCATCCTTTATTCACTGATGAAAAATGTGGAGGATGTTTATACCGAACTGCAGGCGGAGGGGTTTGACGGGACGATCGAAGAACTTAAAAATATGCTGTATGATTACTGGATTGAACTTGTGTACAACAACCGGAAGCAGGATGCCATGGAGCTGGAAAACGCATTCAGGAATCAGGGTAACGACCGTCTGGAGCAAAAGAAAATTCCGAAGTTTAAGATTGAGCAGATGACAAGCGACGTGGATTTCCAGACGGTCAGGAAGACACTTTTTGATATCCAGTCCAATCGCGGAAATCTTGAAAGCACAAATCTGCTTCTGGCGACCAGCACCATATCCCATGGTGTGGATGAAGATTCATTTAATATTATGTATTTTTTCGGTATGCCCAATAATAATGCGGAATACATCCAGGCTTACTCAAGAACCGGCCGGAAGTATACCGGCATTGTGATTGATATCATCAGGCTGATGCGGGTACGGGACAGATCGTATCTGAAAAATTTTATTGTGTTTCATCAAAATAAGGATGACCTTGTTGAATCTGTTCCGATCAACAGGTGGGCAAAAAACGCCGTCTACAGTACGCTTCCGGGGCTTTTGTCCGCGCTTCTTATGCAGTATTACGCGGTTGAAAATGGTATGGATTCCCTGTATCGGGCGATGGAACTGAAAAAACTGCTTCAGGAAGGAAAGATAGAAGAAGATAAAGTGGCCGCGCAGATGGCGGGTATTTATGCCTGCAATGTGCATGAGAAACTTTCACTTGCCTATGAGGAAGTGATCCGCGAAGAAGTTCACAGGATTTTACACGGAATCAGGAACGGCAATTTCCAGAAGGATGAATTTTTAGGCGATGCGATCGCGAAATTTGCCCATGGGAAGAAAAGGCCCATGATCAGCCTTCGTGATACAGAGGAACAGGTTGAGATCAGGATTTGAGGTGACAGACGATGAAAAGAGGTAAAAGCCAGGCAGTGTATAAATTCCTTCCGGGCATGTGGGTTTCTGAAAGAAATGATGCCGGCCGTTCGATTACTGCTGAGATCAAGAACTGGAACAACAAAAAGATGGAGAATATTTACCACGGCTTTATCGAAGGAGAGATCAAACGGCAGATCAGCCTTTTTGGAAAGCGGGGCGGGGATATTAACGCGTTTCATCTGGAAGAGGATCATTGCTTTATGATCGTTGAGCCGGCATGCAATGAAGGAATCCCCGATATTATCGGCGAGGTGTCCCCCTTACTTTTTTACTGCAGTACATGCCATCGTATTTTTCAGAAGAAATCTGCCGGACAGGTAGACAGCTATACCTGGAGATGTCCTGACTGTGAGAAATATTCTGTCAAGCAGCTCCAGATGGTGTATACCTGTGAGTGCGGTTATTCCCAGCCTGTGGTAAAGCCTTATGTAAAAGGGGTGGATACTCTTTTTTACAAGCCGGTTCAGAATCCGTATAAAGCGTATTACAGACAGGGAAAGGCAGAAAAGGCGGCTGAATTTTTTATTTCGTGTCCCAACTGCCGGGCAAGATTAAAACTGGACAATGCGGAGTCGAGCCGTAATTATAAGCCGTTTTCACTAAAGATCATTAATCTGGTGGACAAAAAAAGCGGCGATTTCTTTGACAAGGGGGAAGAAGCGCAGAAAATCGTCATCGCGAGATGGCTTGGAAAACTGACCTGGCAGCAGTATGAAGAGATACTGGACAATGTGGAACTGGCCTTCAGTGACAGGATGCGCAGCCATGAGCAGAAAAAAGAGATAGAGACGACGGTGCGCGGTATGATCGCCGCGGGACTGATCACGGAAGATCAGTTTGATCTGTTTGTCAATAACATGCTTTCTACGAAGCAAAAAAGCGGCGGAGTCGAGCAGTACGCCGCGGCCTGCGACGAACTTTTTGCGGGTATGAAAAAAGAGAATGAAGATGCCTATAAACAATGGGTAAGTAACTATGCCTATAAGCTGATGCAGTACTATACGATCAAATATGCCCGTCAGGTTTTTACTTTGCGCGACGCGATAGATAAAGAGATGGCCCTGGAGTTTATAGACAGCCCGGACGAAATATTTTCAATGAATCAAAAGCTGGGAATTGCCAATATGCAGGTTTCCTGTGATATTGAGGTGATCAACTGCACTTATGGATATACCAGAAAAGTGTCGGATCCGGTCAACAATCAGAACAGCAGGTGCAGGCTGAAACTGAATGCATATGATAAAGCCAGGGACAGCAATGCCAATCTGGTATACGGAGCAAAACTTGAAACAGAAGGGATTCTGTTTGAAATCAGCCAGAGAAAGATCATTGAATGGCTTCTGATCAATAAAGTCATTACCGAAGAACAGATGCCGGATCTGGAGGATGAACTGTCTGTTAAGAGATGGTTTGCGGAGCATGTGAACGGTGAACTGATTTCTGTGTTCGGAGAGATTGAAGAATCTGAGAAGATTACAAAACATGTTTTTGCGCTGCTCCATTCCATGTCCCATGCGTTTATAAAGGCCGCGGGGGAAATCAGCGGGCTGGCAGGAAACTCTCTGACAGAAATTATTATAGTGGAAACTGCCAGTATTTTCATGTACGCGCAGACGACACAGGCCATGCCGCTGGGAGCTTTGTCCGGTATGGCAGAGAATAACTATATTCAGTTTTTAAATAAAGTTTATACAGAGACACGAAACTGTGTATTTGACCCCATATGCACAGAGAGAGATGATACCAGCTGTAGCGCCTGTCTGATCATTCCGGAAATTTCGTGCAATCATTTTAACAATGAGCTGGGGCGAAAATATCTGTATACAATCAATACAACAGAACATCCGCTTACAGGATTTTGGGAGATGTAAATATGGCAGTCATGTATCCGAAAAATATCAGAGAGTATATGCCGACCGCGTCGGAGGAAATTGTTTATCATGAACTGGAAAGACAGCTTCCGGACAGTTTTGAAGTGTTCTATTCTGTTTCCTGGTCCGAGATGAGAAACGGCAAAAAAGAAACGTCCGAGGCCGATTTTGTGGTGGTAAGCCCTGATTATGGATTTCTCTGCCTGGAAGTGAAAGGCGGCAACGGAATCAGGGTCAATAACAATGAGTGGACGCTTCTGGATCAGAGGCACGGCGACAGAAAGCTGACGAAGTCCCCCTACGAACAGGCCGAAAACAGCATGTACTTTTTTAAGAAAGCCTATGCCAATGAGTACAGTATTCATTACCAGGGAATATTCGGCGCCGGCGTAGTGTTTCCGTTTTATGCCGTGAATGATATTGAAAATCTAAGTAACCGTCCGGCAGCCTGCACGATCGACAGCACAGGAATGCATGACCTTTACAACAGGATCAAAAAGATGTTTAAATTCTGGGGCGGCTCCCTGTTCGGTTCCAGAATTTATGAGAAAAACCAGCATAAAACCTTTGTTGAAATCATAAGAAAACGAATCGCGATCGACGCGGCGGCCGGTGCTCTGGTGAAATATAAGGAAAGACAGCTTGACGTCATAAACCGGGTCCAGGACGGATATATCTATTTTCTGACCCATATCAGGCAGTTCTATGTCCGCGGAGGCGCCGGAACCGGTAAGACATGGATTGCGATGAAAATGGCGGAATGGGAGCTTTCTGGCGGCGCGTCAAATGTCATGTTTTTGTGTGCGTCCCCTTATCTGGCGGATATGGTCAGAGGACAGCTTTCGGAGCGGATTGATGTGTATGATATAGAACGATTGATATCCGAAGTCTCTTCAGACCCGTCTGCATTTCATGCGCCTGGATACGAAGGAGTGGTGGATTCCGTCAGAGAAGATATTAAAAAATATGATGCTGTTTTCATTGACGAAGCCCAGGATTTTTCGGAGGATCTGGCTTTTCTGGCCAGATATATGCTGGCAGATGAACATAATGGAAGGCTGGGCGTTTTCTATGATGATGTCCAGATTGTAAGGGACAGTAGTTTTGGCGACGCTTTTATGATTCCTCTGCCGCCTTTTCTTCTGCATGAGAATATCCGGAATACTTCCAGTATTTACAGTTGGGCCATGAACAGCACGAAGCTGGGAACAGATGTGATTGTAAATCCGGTTGAAGGCCCCTGCCCTGTTTCCGAAAATATGAATGATGTCAGACATCTGACGCACCGACTGGAAAATTTATTCAAACGCTTCCTGCAGGATGAAGAGCTTCCCTGTACCTCGATGGTGATTCTGGTGGAAGACGCGGATGCTTTCATTCAGAGTTTCAACGGCTCTATTGCGAAATGGAAACTGGTGAAAAAGTATACAGATACTTTTGATGAGATCAAAGTGTCATCCGTGGCGGATTATAAAGGGCTGGAAGCGGATATGATCGTCTATATACACAGGAAAAATACGACGGAAAATCTCAATTACATCGCGTATACAAGAGCACGGTACTATCTGATGGAGTTGATTATGAAATAATTGCTTTTTTGCGAATAAGGTTCCTCGCCACCAGAATTCCGGTGGCAGGGAGCCTTATTCGCCTATAATCGTTACTGACTTTTAGCAGGTTACATCATCTGCATTTCTTCTATCTTATTTCACTGCGCCGTTCACAACCCCGTTCATATACGTCTTCCGGCACCGTTGACAGACCGGATATGTAGATGATGGTGTTCATAGCCACAGCCTGCCACGCGCAGACCGCCACAATGCCCACCCATGCCCATGTGCTGCTGGCAAGGATGCTGGTCGTGTGAAAAAGCGCCGGGATGATGTATTGGCGCCGTTTTTTCCGGGAAATCGCGGGGGTATCGCCTATCCGCTATCTGATTTCTTACCGTCTGGAACGCGCCTGTTCCCTGCTGGTTCATACAACACAATCGGTTACGGATATTGCCCTTGAATGCGGTTTTGAAAATATCAGCTATTTTATACGAAAGTTCCGGGAGGAAAAAGGATGTACCCCCAAAGAATACCGGATCAGAACCTATAAAAATTCTTGTGGAATACAGGGCCATAAAGGTATAATATGAAAGAAAAGACCAGCGCCGGAAATTACCGGCGCCATGCTGACCGGATACAGAGGAGAAAGGTATGAAGAAATTAAACCAGTTTATCAATCATACATTCGGACGCCGGATCGCGGCCTATTTTATACCCGCGATTATCGCATTGATTCTGGTTATCAATGTAATCAGTAATTCTATTTATTTTTCATGGTTTTTACAGGAAAGTCAGCAGAATATCCGTGGAATGGTAAAGCAGGGGAATTATACGATGGATCTGTATTTCCAGGACATCAAGACGACGTCCGTGCTGCTGGCGGAGAATGAGGAACTGGTGTATATGCTGACCGGTTATGATAAAATGAGTATTCAGGAAAGATTTTATACCCAGGAAGAGGTGGATAAGATTTTTCGGAATACAGGCCTGATGGAAGACCATATTCTGGATTGTATGGTCATCGGCCTGAACGGATATCAGACAAATATGCCGGATCATGCAGAACTGAAAGAAAACGCGGATATTTTAAACTGTGAGTGGATGAAAGACTGCAAGGATACGCTCCGGGGCGGTTTTTATTATACGGGTGCCCATGAGGCGGATTATTATTATAAAAATAACGGTCAGTATAAAAATGTGCTTTCTGTGGTATTTCCGGTCATAAGGTACGGGGACTGTCTGGGATATATTATTACGGACCTGGATTTTTACAAAATGAATGAGATTGTGAACGCGGGAAATCAGACAGGCGAATTTCAGTATCTTGTGGCAGACGAAGAAGGAAAGATCGTTTTTTCAGCGGAAACGGAAGAGATAAATGAACAACTTCCTGAATATGTGCAGGAGAAGCTGGAAAAAAAGGACTCCTTTTTCTTTGATTATCACGGAAAAGAGATGTTCTGCGTTCATGAAGAAAGCAGCGCCACCAATTGGAAATTTCTGGTACTGACGCCGAAAGAGCGGCTGACGCAGCCGGGGGCCAGAGTTCAGAAGATTCTTTTTCTGGGCGTCCTGCCCCTGTTTATCGGAATCACCGTATTCTTGTCCTTAAAGCTTTCTGCCCGTATTAAGCGGCCCCTGGAGGAGATCGTGGAGCAGCTGGAACAGATGGATCTGGATCATCCCAGTTCTTTTATTGTAAAAAACAGTGTGGGAGAGATCGACTATCTGGCGGAAAAAATTACAAAGATGAGCTGTCGGATCACCCATCTGGTCAATCAGGTGTATAAGGCGGAGATTAAACGTAAGGACGCGCAGATTGAGGCATTAATCAGTCAGATCAATCCTCATTTTTTATATAATACGCTGCAGCTTATAAAAACAGAATCCATCAAAGGGGAGACAGAAGAAGTCAGAGACACGATCAACTGCCTGAGTTGTTTTTTAAGATATACCATTGATAACAAAAAACTGTATGTTACTCTGGCGGAAGAACTGGATTATATCCGGGCATATATGGAGATCTATAGGAAGAGGTTTCCGGGAAAATATACACTGCTGATCCATATGGAAGAGGAAGTGCAGGATAATATTATTCCCAAGCTGACGCTGCAGCCTGTGGTGGAAAACGCGGTCAAGCATGGCATGTCGAAGAAGAATGGTCCGGGTGTGATACAGATCACCGTGACGGACGGTCCGGACCTGATGGTCGTGATTGAGGACAATGGAGTCGGACTGGATGACAGATCCCTGGAGAACCTGGTGCAGAGGATTCACAACCGGGATTATACAGGTTCCCATGTAGGGCTTCAAAATGTGCAGGAGCGTCTGGAGCTTGACGGTGGCGGGGATTATGGGATTGTAAAAATGGAAAGCGCAGAGGGAGAATATTTTAAAGTGTATCTCCGGGTGAAAAAGGGAATAAAACATGTATAAAATATTGTTTGTAGACGATGAAATCAATGTGCTTGAATATCTTCCGCTGGCAATCAACTGGGAAGCGCTTGGCATTACAGGGATTTTGACTGCGTCTGACGCGGAGAGCGCATTGCAGATTGTGAAGAAGGAACGGCCGGATATTGCAGTGGTGGATGTGGAAATGCCCGGAAAAAACGGTCTGGATTTTTGTAAGGAAGCGCAGAAGATTCATTCACAGATGATTCTGGTGATTTTGTCGGCTTTTGACCGGTTTGACTATGCCAAAAGGGCCATTTCCATCGGCGTCAACGATTATCTGCTGAAGCCGGTGGATGAAAAGGAACTGCAAAACCTGATGCAGAAAATCGTCTCCGGTCTGGAAAAATCGCGGAAAAGCAGCCTGGAAAAGAAAACCAGACAGATCCGCGCCATGGAAAAGGCGGCGGGAGATTTCCTTCATAAGTTATTTCATAACGAAAAGCCGGCGGAAAATCTGGAAAATGATTTTCCGGCTTTCAGGGATTATAAAGACGTAATGATTCTGATGCAGGGAAACGGGGATTTTGCGGACTGCAGGGAGGTGCTGGAGGAAAGCCTGGATGCGGAAAGTCTTTTTGTGTCGTCGAAAAACGGTATTTACGCTGTTTTGCGAAAAAGTGATATCCGGCTGTCCGCGGAGGAAAAAACCGACCGTATCCGCTGGAAAATGGAAAGAGAGGGATTTCATGTATGGATTGCCTGCGTGAAGGCCAAAAAGCAGGAAACCGTTTGCCAGGCTCTGATTCGCTGTTTTTATGAGCTGGAAAAGGTATCTTTTATGGCAGACAAAAAGGACCGGTATACAGAAGGGGTGGGTTTCCGGCAGATAGATATTCCGTTGCCCGATATACAGGAAGGACTGAAAACCCTTTCGGAGGACAGGGACATATCCAGGCTGAGAAAGGAAATCTGCAGCGCCATGGAGGATGCGTTTGTACAGTGTATAGAACCGATCCGCATTTGTGAGATGATACTTGAAGTCTTTATTGCCTTGAAAATGTACCTGACGAAAAACTGGCAGCAGGACGCGGTAAGTATTCTGCGCAGGCTGGATCTGGTTACTCTGATGCGGTGCGGAACGCCGGAAAACCTTTATGGCATGGTGGACCAGTATTTGAAGGAGCTTGCGTATTTTGTGGAGCAGCAGTATAAGACGTACGGGGATTTCTATATTGTGAGAATTGCAAAGGAGTATACGAAGCAGAATTACCAGAATAAGGAACTGTCTCTGCAGGAAGTGGCGGATGCCGTGGGAATCAGCAGGACCTATTTTTCAAAAATGTTTAAGGAGACCACCGGAGAGAAATACTGGGATTATCTGAGCAGGTGCCGCATCGAAAAAGCGAAAGAATATCTTCTGAATACCAGTCTGGGACAGGCACAGATCAGCGAAAAAGTAGGATATAACAGTGAGTTTCATTTCAGCAGGAAATTTAAGGAACTGGTTGGAGTGTCTCCGAATAAATTCAGAAAAAGCAGATGATTTTGTAAGGTATGACAAAAAATGTCATACCTTAATATTTGGCAAAAATTAAAAATATTATGCATTCAGTAAGAATTTTTTTCATGCTATGATGGATCCATCAAGATAAAGACGGGAGAGAAAAGGAATGAAGAAAAAATTTTACAAGAGAAGTGTTGCCGTTGCATGTGCGGCAGGTCTGCTGGCGGGAACGATGCTGACCGGATGCGGAGGCAGCAGTGAAGAAACGTCATCCGCGGCGCCCGGGGCAGGGAAACTTTCCATCATGTGCTGGTCCAATGAAAGCGATTTTGCGCCGGTTCTGGAAGGTTTTCAGGAACAGTATCCGGATATGGAGATTGATTTTCAGCATGTTCCCAGTGAAGGAAATCAGTACCAGCAGAAGCTGAACCTGCTGGCGAACTCGGAAGAGCTGCCGGATGTATACTGGATCAGCAGCCCGATTGACAACTTTGCCAAAAACGGTTACATGAAGGATCTGACCGATACGGAGTTCGTAAAAGCGCTGCCGGATATCTATCAGGACGCGTACCGGTATGAAGACAAAGTATACGCATATGCGCCGGATTCCTGGGTCGGAGGTATGTTCTATAACAAGGACCTCTATGCAAAGTATAATTTTGAAGCGCCCAAAAACTGGAACGAGTTTCTGGAGCAGGCGGAAGTATTCATGCAGGACGGAATCAAACCGATCAGTATGGCCGGCGCTCAGTTGATGGATCTGATTATCTGGCTCCATAATACAGAAGATGTGGCAAAAGACAGTACACTGGATGAAAAGATCAATACCGGAGAGAAAAAATTCAGTGAAGTGTATGCCGGCGTTATGGAAAAATGGTACAACGAGTGTGTTAAGACCGGTATTATCACACAGGATATGATCGGTATATCGGATGAACAGCGCATGGACGAATTTGCCACCGGGAAGGCGGCGGCGACTCTGACAGGCGCATGGGCCATTTCCGGCGTCCTTGAGAAAAATCCGGATATGAATATGGGAATTATCCCCTATGTGGGAACGCAGGGTAATGCGTATACCATGGGGGCTGTCAATATTGGAATTGCCATCAGCTCGAAAGCAAAAAACGAAGCAAACGCGGAGCTTTTCCTTCAGTATATGGCGTCTGAGAAAGGCCTTCAGGAATATCAGAAAATACAGAACAGCTTTCTTGGAGTGGAAGGTGTGGCATATGAAGTAAACCCGATCATGGACCCCATGAAACAGTACGCAGAGAGCGGAGAGTTCTATTTTCCGTCCTATAACTGGACCTATACAGACTCCATGGAACCTGCGCTGCAAAAAGGTACACAGGAGATTGTGATGGGGACGAAGACCGTGGATCAGCTTTTAAGCGAAATGGACGAAAAACTTGCGGTATTGATTGAAAGCAATCAGTAGGCGGCAGAAAGGAGAGAGACAGAAGAGAACAATGAGTGCAAAAAGATATTTCAAAAAAGAACTTCCGTGGGTTCTGTTTCTGGTTCCGGCGCTGCTGGTGTACAGTATCGTAGTCATCATTCCGACCATCAGCACACTGGTGTATTCCTTTACGGATTACAATGGTTTTTCATCGGCATTTCATCTTGTCGGAGGGAAGAACTATCTGCAGGTTTTTCAGAATAAGGATGCCGTCAACTCCATTACGAACAGTTTGATCTACGGCATCACGGTACCCGTTCTGGTGACCGCCCTGGCAATTCCGCTGGCGTTGGTCCTGAACAGCAATCTGAAAACCAGGAATGTGCTGAGAGCCGTGTTCTTCTTTCCCTCGGTGATCAGTACCCTCTTTCTGGGCTATATCTGGAAATTTATCCTTTCGTCTTCCAGTACGGGCCTGATCAACAGCCTGCGCATCCATGCAGGGAAAGAGATTCTTCTGCTTCTTGCGGACCAGAAAATGGCAATGCCGCTTTTGATTCTGATCACCGTATGGGCCTCGGTGGGATGGCACGCCTGTATTTATATTGCGAATCTCCAGACGATTTCACCGGACTATTATGAAGCAGCCACTCTGGACGGAGCTTCAAAATGGCAGCAGTTTAAGAGCATTACGCTTCCCATGCTGACGCCTGCCATGTCCTCTTCGATCCTTCTGCTGCTGACCGGGAACCTGAAAGCGTATGATCTTCCCTACGCGCTGACCAGCGGCGGTCCGGGTACGGCTACGACCATGATCACGCAGACGATCATTGAAGAAGGCGTTACATCCAACAGAGTCGGGTATGCTTCTGCCATGTCATTTCTGTTCCTGATCGTCATAGCGGTTCTTACGATTTCTGTCAATACTTTTATTGCCAGACGTGAGAAAAAGCTGTATGAATAAAGGAGGGCACAAAGGGTGGAGAAAAAATATACGAAAAAAACGCTGCTGACTGAGATGATCATGATATTTATTGCCGTTGCTTTCATGATTCCTTTATATTACCTGGTAGTAAGTACTTTTAAGGATCAGCAGCAGATCCTGGAAAACCCGCTGGCGCTGCCGTCGTCTTTGTCCCTGACCAATTATATGAAGGCGCTTCAGACGATGGATTACTGGAAAAATTTTGGGAATTCTTTGCTGATTACTTCCGTATCCGTGCTGATCGTCGTGATCTTTGGTTCCATGGCGGCTTATTCCTTCAGCAGGCATAAAACGAAGATTTCAAAATTTACCGGGTTTCTTTTTCTGCTTGGTTTTATGGTTCCGGCGCAGACAACCATGCTTCCGCTGTTTACGGTTATGAAGGGACTGCATCTGATCAATACATACATGGGGATGATTCTGCTTCACAGCAATCAGTGCGTGTTTGCGTTTATGCTGTACCGCGGGTTTATTCGGACGATACCGCTGGAGCTGGAGGAAGCGGCCAGAATCGACGGCTGTAATATGTGGCAGTCGTTCTGGAAAGTCACGTTTCCGTTGCTGCAGCCGATTACGATCACGATTGTTGTATTTAACGTCATGTGGATCTGGAATGACTTTATGCTGACGTATCTCTTCCTGAATTCGTCCAGCAAGGCAACCTTGATTATGCAGGTATTCAATGGAGTCGGCACCTTCAGCAACGACTGGTCGATGATGATGTCCGCGCTGGTTCTGGCATTGCTGCCCATGGTGATCTTCTATCTGGTCATGCAGAAACAGATTGTGGAAGGCGTGGCGGCAGGAGCTGTCAAAGGCTGACGAATTATAAATCAGTATGGAAAACAGAAATAGTGGATGGCTGCATCCTCTATTTCTGTTTTTAAATGAACGGAGGATGGGAAAAGTGAGTGAGATCGCAGGATACTTATTTGTAACATTTACCGGAGAGAGCGAAGACGGAGAGCAGATCTATCTGGCGCTCAGTGAGGACGGATTTCACTGGCAGGAGCTGAACGGGGGACGGCCGGTGCTTCGGTCCAGAATCGGTGAAAAGGGGGTTCGTGATCCGTTTCTTCTGCGTTCCCGGGATAAAAGCCGCTATTATCTGATGGCGACGGATCTTCGGATGGCTTCCGGGAGGAGCTGGGAGGACGCGCAGCTGCACGGCAGCCGTTCTGTCATCGTCTGGGAGTCAGAAGACCTTGTGTGCTGGTCAGAACCCAGGAGCTGCGAAGTGGGAACGGAAGAATCAGGATGTGTCTGGGCGCCGGAGGCAGTCTATGCGCCGGAAAAAGAAGCCTATATGGTGTTCTGGTCTTCCTATTCAGAAGGGAAGTATCGGATCTGGCGGGCTTATACCAGGGATTTTCGTGTTTTTGAAGACAGAGGGATCTATATGGAGCAGGCTTATGATGTAATTGATATGACGATCATCAGAGATTCCGGAACGTATTATCGGTTTTATAAAAATGAGCAGGAAAAATATTTATGCATGGATTGCGGAAAGGATCTGGAAGGCACATTCATCCCGGTGGAATCTTTCGATCTCAGGAACCGGAGGGGAGTAGAGGGGCCGGTGCTGTTTCCTGCAAAAGACGGAAAATGGTGCCTTCTTGTGGATCAGTTTGCGGCAAATGGCGGGTATGTTCCGCTTATCTGCGAATCTTTGTCAGAAGGCAGGTTCCGGGATGTGAAAAAAGAGAATTATGATATGGGCAGACAGCAGAAAAGACACGGGAGCGTACTTCTTCTCTCCGGGGAGGAGTATGACAGGGTCAAAGGGATATATGGGAGACAGGCAAAATGACAGGAGAAAGCGGCGGGAGATTCATATGAAACAGTGTGCAGGAAAAGAAATTGCGTTAAAAAGAGTGAAAATCAGCGACAGCTTCTGGGAGGAAGCAACGAAACTGGTAAGGAAGGAAGTCATTCCTTATCAGTGGAAACTCTTAAATGATCAGGTAGAAGATGCGGCGCCCAGCTTCTGTATGAGAAATTTCCGGATTGCCGGAAAGGTGACAGAAGAAAAACAGAAAGCGGATTTGTCCAACAGACAACTGGAATATACATACCGGGGATTTGAGGTTCTTCCGGAAAACCAGGAGATGCTGAAAGACGAGTTCTATGGATTTGTATTTCAGGACAGTGATCTTTATAAATGGATCGAGGCGGCCGCGTATTCTTTAACAGGTTATCCGGACCCGGAACTGGAAAAAACGGTGGATGAAGCCATTGATCTGGTATGCAGGGCGCAGCAGGAAAACGGATATCTGGATACCTATTATATTATCAATGGAATGAGCCATATTTTTACGAATCTGAAGGATCACCATGAGTTGTATTGTATGGGCCACCTGATTGAAGCAGCCATCGCGTATCAGGAAGCGACAGGAAAAGACAGGCTGCTGCAGGCCGCCATGAGGTTTGCCGATTATGTGGACTCTGTTTTTGGCCCTCAGGAGGGAAAGCGCAAAGGGTATCCGGGGCATGAGATTGCGGAGATGGCGCTGCTTCGCTTATATGAGGTGACAGGGGAAGAAAAATACCGGAAACTGGCTCAGTTTTTTATAGATGAGAGAGGGAAAAAGCCCTGGTACTGGATGCAGGAACCGGGCTATAAAGCGGGAGATGAGCTGCGGTATGCATATAACCAGTCACACTTGCCTGTAAGGGAACAGGAAGAGGCAGTCGGGCATGCAGTCCGTGCCATGTATCTGTATGCAGGAATGGCGGATCTGGCAAGGCTGACCGGTGACGAAAGCCTGTGGAACGCATGCAGAAAGCTATGGGACAATACCGTAAACCAGAAAATGTACATCACCGGAGGAATCGGGGCGGTCAGTGAAGGAGAGGCTTTTTCTTTTGCCTATGATCTTCCCAATGACCTGGCTTATGCAGAAACCTGCGCGTCTGTCGGGCTGATCTTCTGGGCATGGCGTATGCTGAAACAGGAGGCGCGGTCGGAATACGCGGATGTGATGGAGCTGGCGCTGTATAATACGGTACTTGCAGGAATGGCACTGGACGGGAAGAGCTTTTTCTATACAAACCCCCTGGAGGTAGTGCCGGAAGCGTGTTACCGGGATGTCCGGAAGGCACACATAAAGCCGGTGCGTCAGAAATGGTTTGGGTGCGCCTGCTGTCCGCCGAATCTTGCCAGGACCATCGGTTCTGTGGGCAGATACGCGTTTACGGAAAATGAACATGTCTTCTGGGTTCACCTGTATGTGGGGGCGGAAATCACGGTAAACGAAAGCCCGGTAAGGCTCACGACCGGATTTCCGTGGAAGGGAGAGGTGAAACTGAACATAGGCAAAGATATGGAGAAAGAATACAGCTTTGCCTTTCGCATTCCCGGCTGGTGCGAGGGGTATGAGCTTACGACGGGCTGCAAAATGCAGAAAGAAGAAAAAGACGGGTATCTGTACCTGACGAGGAAATGGAGAGAAGGAGACGAGGTCCGCCTGCAGTTCCCCATGTCTGTCACAGGGGTGATCGCCAACCAGATGGTGCGGGAAGATATCGGAAAAGCTGCTGTGAAAAGGGGGCCTCTGGTATACTGTCTGGAAGAGAAAGACAACGGAAAGAATCTTCACCTTCTGAAGGTAAAACTGCCGCTGGACGCAAAAGAAGAAGAGGTCTTTGAACTGGACCATTTCTTTATCAGGATCTGTGTGCCGGGAATCCGGTACGGGCTGCGCCGGACAAAAGCTTTATATCAGGCTTATGAAGAGGAACAGACAGAAGATGTCATATTAAATTATGTACCATATTTTATCTGGAATAACCGCGGAGAAGGCGAGATGCAGGTGTGGACCAGATACTGATCAGTTAACTATATACCATATCAGAACAGGAGATTTTGTGATGATTGTACCCGGACATTATGAAAATCTGAAGGTCCTGCATGAAAATACCATGCCGGACCGCGCGTATTATATACCGGCGTCCTCCCGTATGGACAGCCTTGCAGAGCGGCGGGAAGATTCGGACCGGTTTCAGCTTTTGAATGGGACGTGGAGTTTTTGCTACTATGGGAGTATCTATGACGTAAAAGATAAATTCTATGAAAAAGGATTCGATGCAGGTCATTACAGACAGGTATCGGTTCCTGGAGTCTGGCAGAGTGATGGATATGACATGCATCAGTATACCAATGACCACTATCCATTCCCCATGGACCCGCCTTATGTGCCGTATGAAAATCCATGCGGGGCATATGTTCATACATTTTTTTATCACACAGATCCGGCGGCCCCAAAAGCATATTTAAATTTTGAAGGGGTGGATTCCTGCTTTTATCTGTGGGTAAACGGGCAGTATGCAGGATACAGTCAGGTCTCTCACAGCACCAGTGAGTTTGACGTTACGGATTTTCTGGAAGAGGGTCAGAACAGTTTGGCGGTTTTAGTCCTGAAATGGTGTGACGGAAGCTATCTGGAGGATCAGGATAAATTCCGGATGAGCGGTATTTTCCGTGACGTGTATCTGCTGAAACGCCCCTGTCAGGGAATCTTTGACTATTATGTAAAGACAATGATCCATGAAGAAACAACGGATGTTTCCGTGAGATTCCGGTTTTTTGGAGATGTTCTGCCGGTTCATACAGAGATTTACGACAGGGAAAAGAATCTGATCGCAGAAGGGGAGGCTCTGTCAGGGGACTGCCAAAGTGACATATACCGCTCAGAAGTGCGGTTAAGGATAGAAAAGCCGTATCTTTGGAATGCGGAGGCGCCGTATCTTTATACGATCGTGTATACCTGCGGCGGGGAAGTGATCACGGACCGGCTGGGCATCCGAAATATCTGCATCAAAGATCAGAGTGTCCTGGTCAACGGGAGGAAGGTAAAATTTCATGGAGTAAATCGCCATGACAGTGATCCGGTGACAGGATTTGTGATCAGCCTTGACCAGATGAAAAAAGATCTGCTGCTTATGAAACAGCATAATATAAATGCGATCCGTACCAGTCATTACCCCAATGCTCCGCAGTTTTATCAGCTTTGTGATCAGTATGGCTTTTTTGTGATCGACGAGGCGGACAACGAAAGTCACGGTGCGGACCATCCATATCTGCAGGACGGCAGTGACGAAAACAGGCATTTGCAATGGAATCGCCTGATCGCGGACAACCCGGAATTTACGGAAGCGACGCTGGACCGTGTCAGGCGGTGTGTACACCGTGATAAAAACCGTCCCTGCGTGGTGATGTGGTCTATGGGGAATGAGTGCGCCTACGGATGTACTTTTGAGACTGCGCTTGCATGGACAAAAGGGTTTGATCCGGATCGCCTGACCCATTATGAGAGCGCCCGTTATACGGCAAAAGACCGGAAATATGATTATTCTAATCTGGATCTGCACAGCAGAATGTATCCTGCACCGGAGGAGATCCACGATTATTTTGCGGCAGCTCCGGATAAGCCCTATATAATGTGCGAGTACAGCCATGCCATGGGAAACGGCCCGGGAGATCTGGAAGATTATTTCCGGATCATACAGCAGTATGACGGGTTCTGCGGCGGTTTCGTGTGGGAATGGTGCGATCATGCGGTCTGGAAAGGAAAAAATGCAGAAGGCAAGGACATCTGGTTTTATGGGGGAGATCATGGGGAATATCCTCATGCCGGAAATTTCTGCGTGGACGGCCTTGTGTATCCGGACCGCAGGCCCCATACCGGACTGCTGGAATTTAAAAACATATACCGGCCGGCAAGAGTTACTTCCTTTGACCAGGAAAGCGGGGAACTTAAGCTGCGCAATTATATGGATTTTACCGATCTGAAAGACTATGCGGTGATTCATTATGAGGTGAACTGTGACGGGCGCGTGGCGCAGTCAGGGACCATAGAGGACGACCGGATGCCGGGCATCGAGCCGCACGGGGAAGGAACACTTAAGCTGAACCTTCAGGTTCCGGAACGGGGAAAGTGCTATCTGAAGCTTTTGTATTTTCTGAAGGAAGATACAGAGCTGCTTCCTGCCGGATATTTGCTGGGATTTGACGAAGTTTATCTGAAAAACGAAGATGCCAGAAATCAGACGTCGCTTCGTCTTATGGGGCAGCTAAAAGAACAGGAGCTAAAGGAAGAGAAAGCATCCTTTCTTGTGGAAGAAGATGACAGATATCTGTATATCAGGCATCCGTCTTTCCTGTATACATACCATAAATTTACAGGTGTATTTGCGCGTATGGTCTGTCAGCAGACTTCGCTTCTTGAGAAGCCCATGGAAATCAACATCTGGCGGGCGCCGACGGACAACGACCGTCTGATCCGGGAGGAATGGGAACGGGCGCAGTATGATAAAAGCAGGACCAGAGCCTATGCGACTGATTATACGGTGGATCATCAGGGCGTGCATATCAGGAGCAGCCTGTCGCTTGTGGCTGTGTCTGTTCAGAAGGTTCTTCATATAACGGCTCTGTGGACCGTATCGGATACAGGCAGCGTCACGGCAGAGCTTCAGGTACAAAGAGATGTAGAATTTCCGGCACTGCCAAGATTCGGACTGCGCCTGTTTTTGCCGAAGGAGATGCAGCAGGTGACCTACTATGGTCTGGGACCGTCGGAAAGTTATCCGGATAAATGCAGGGCTTCCAGCCACGGGCTCTATACGGCCCGGATTGACTGCATGCATGAGGACTACATTCGTCCCCAGGAAAACGGAAGCCATACAGACTGCGATTATGTAATCATAAAAGGGGAAAATGCAGGACTTGCGGCCGTGGGGGAGAGGACCTTTTCTTTCAACGCTTCGGTGTATACGCAGGAAGAGCTGACTGAAAAGAAACACAGTTATGAACTGCGTCCGGAGGGGTCTTCCATACTCTGTCTGGATTACCGGCAGGCCGGTATGGGGTCCAACAGCTGCGGCCCTGAACTTGCAGAAGATTACCGGCTGGATGAAGAAGCGTTCCGGTTTTGTGTGAAACTTGTGCCGTTGCTGTAAAAAAATCTCCAATCTCCACAATAGATTCAAAAAGGTATGTTATTATCTTGTATATCAGGAGGTGGTGACATGCAGAGAATCTTAGTCGTAGAGGACGACCTGTCGATCCAGGCAGTATTGCATGATTTTTTGGAGGACGCCGGGTATGGGGTAACCCTGGCTTTCGACGGGGCAGAAGCCCTTAAGGAAGCTTCCATCCGGCCGTTTGACCTGATCCTGCTGGATATTATGCTTCCCCGGATCGACGGCTATGGCGTCTGCCGGGCCATCCGGCAGAAATCCGATGTCCCCATTATCATGCTGACAGCCCTGGACGATGAGCAAAATCAGATGAAAGGACTGGATTTACAGGCGGACGATTATATTACCAAACCGTTTTCCATGCCTGTTCTGATCCGGAAAATCGCGGCCGTGCTGCGTCGGTCTGCAAAGGAGAAAGAGGTAGTTAAGACCGTTACTTATAAAGATCTCATGCTGGATCTGGAAAGTTACAAGGCTTACGCAAAGGAAGAAAGGATTGATCTTACGCCCCGGGAATTTGAAATCTTAAGGGAACTGCTGCTTCATAAGGGAAGGATTCTGACCCGGCAAAATCTGCTGCAAATGCTCTGGAACTATGAGTTTTTCGGTGACGAAAGAATTATTGACACCCATATCAAGAACTTACGCAAAAAGCTGAAAGATGCCGATTATATAGAGACAATCAGAGGGGTAGGATACAGGATTGATAAGGAAAATCAGAAGTAAACTGGCTGTCAAAGTGTTTTTGCTTACGGCGGTGTTGATGGCAGTGTGCTGCGGCAGTACATATATTTGCATTGTCCGTTTTGCGCCGTATATCTACGCGCATGATGTGTCGGAGGCGGAGCCGCTGGCCTGCGAGGCGTCTTTGATGCTGATGCATTGCGCCAAAGAGGAAGCGTCATCTCGCATGAAAGAAATGGCGGATATACTTGCCGCGCAGACAGAGGATGAGTTCGTGTTTCATATTTTCCAGGCGTCCGGCAGGGAAGTGGAACTGTTCAGCTTTCATATAGCCACAGGCAGGCAGATGAAGGACTTTGAAGAGATTGAGAAAACGGATTCGTATCCGTTCGTATTGTACGACAGTGAGGAAGAATACATTCTTTTTGCCTCGCAGAATACGGACAAGGAAAGCCAGATCGTTGAAGCTTTGCAAAAGTCGGTTCCCGTTTTAAGTGTTTTTATCTTTATCCTGTCTGCTACGGCGTCTTTTTTCTATGCCGGATACATGACAAAACCCATCAGAAAAATCAGCAATCTTTCACGTCAGATGGCAGAGCTGGATTTTGGCGGACGCTGCCCCACAGGACGCACAGACGAAATCGGCGTTTTATCGGACAGCTTAAACGAACTGTCAGATAAACTTTCGGCGGCGCTTGGTAAATTGCAGGAGGCGAACCGGAAGTTACAGGCGGATATGGACAGGGAACGGCAGATGGAGCGGCAAAGAGCGGCGTTTTTCGCGGCGGCTTCCCATGAGCTGAAGACGCCCCTCACAATCATTAAGGGGCAGTTGGAAGGAATGCTGTATCAGGTGGGGCGCTATCAAGACAGAGAAACCTATCTGGCCGGGTCTTTGGAAGTTGTAAACACCCTGGAAAAGATGGTGTGGGAACTGCTTACGGTATCCCGTCTGGACGCGCCGGGATATACCTGTGAAAAACGCAGCTTTGATTTCAGCGGCTTCTTAAAAGAGCGGCTTGCAGTGTATGAAGAATTATTTCTGCAAAGGGAACTGACGCCTGAAATATCCATACTGCCCCAGGTATATCTTTCGGGTGACAAAGGGCTTCTTGAAAAAGTTCTGGATAATCTTTTAGGCAATGCGGCGGCATATTCCCCCATGGGAAATCATGTGCTGGTCAGGCTGCGGAAAGAGGGGGGAGCAGTAAACCTTACGATTGAAAACACCGGGGTTCATATTCCAGAGGAAGCTATTCCGCGGCTGTTCGAGGCTTTTTACCGTGTGGATTCATCGCGCAGCCGGCAGACAGGCGGAAGCGGCCTGGGCCTGTATATTGTAAAGACAATTCTTGACCTGCATGGAGGAAAGGCAGAGGTGTCAAATACCGATCGGGGTGTTGTTGTGCGGGTGTGGTTTGCAGATTAAAGGAGATTTTGATTCGATGAAAAGATATTTACTGCACATTTGTATGATTTTACTTGCCCTGTGTACGTTGACGGGCTGTTCGGGAGAGGACGGCGTGCCGGACCCTTCTTTTAGCAGGGAAGAGTACCGGAAACTGCTGGAGTTTCGGTTTGACGGGTACGAGGATATGAGCATTTCTACCTACCAGGAGAAAGCCTGGAGGCTGTTGGATCAGCCGGAATACTTTGAGCTGATCAGGCGTTTTTCTGAAAGTGAGACGTTTTATGCATGCAGGGATAAGGATGAAGCGGCTGGTTTTCTGTTCTATGTGATGGAACCGATTACGGCCGAACGATGGGAGAAAAGAGAATTTAGCGGCTTTACAGAGACGGATCATACAAACAGTGATGACAACGCGATGCTGGAGTTTATCCTGACCCTTATGATTCAGGACAAAGATCAGTTGACCATGGGCGAATATGTGGATGCCAGAACAGATATGACAGGCGACCTTAAGAAGATCCTGCAAGGCAGAACAGAGGAACAGTTGCAAAATCCGTCCTTTATGCAGGCGGAAATTGATAAGGAAATAGACCATCTTGCAGAACAGTGGAATAGTGAGAAACTGAAAATTGCGGTGGAATATTTTTACAGGGCACCAGAGGCCTGCGAGTCGGACGATTCCGGGGAACCTGAACGCCGCGTATACCCCAATGGCACCAGGGAAGATTATCAGTCCCTGCTGGCCCTGAAAACACCGGATTATCAGGAGATGTCCCTGGCGGATTTTAACATGGCGCTGCTGGCCTGGGCAGATGAAAACTATGATCGGATGGAACGGATCAACTGTGATGTTGGTTATGACGATTTCGCGGTATCACTCACGGAAGAAGAACGCCGGTTTGTAGTAGGCAGCGCGAATTTTTCAGGCATGGAAAATGCAGAATACGTTCAAAGTAATTATACAGGAAGGGAAGAAGAAGCGCCGTCGTATGATCAGTATCTTCCGGAGAAGACAACGGCAGAAAACGGACGCAGCGCCTGGTGCGACCTGTATTACCAGTTTTCCTGGCGGGTCACGGATAAGGAAAGACTGACCGTGGGTGAGCGTGACCGTCGGATCGAGGGCATGATGACAGATATACAGAGATTCTGGGAGAAAACAGAGCTGGATGTTCTGCTGAAAATGGAAAAGTCCGAGATTGTGAAAAAACTCCAGGAAATCGCGGACTCGTGCAGTACCGGGCAGCTGGTGATTACGATTGCAAAAGATCATGTATCTTTTGAGTGCATGGATGAGAGAGGGACCGAGTGATTTGTACTATGCCTTAATATATCGTGATGCTCTCGACGAGCCGATTCGTTTTATCGCGCCGCTTTTTACCATAGCACCAAGGACAGCTTCGACAGTAGTCGGGCTTACATCGGGAAGAATTTTGCATATTTCTGCTTTGGAAAGCGGCGTCAGACTGTTTAATATCGTAGCCTCAACACGGGCTTTCTTTGTAACCTTTTTTCCGTGGACAACGGCGAAACGCTTATCAAGTTCTTTGTAGCACATATAAAGGGTAGATAAAAAGTTTTGGATAAACGGAAAATAACTGTTTTCGCCGGATTCCCAACCGTCCGAAGACTGACGGAGAGATTCATAATAATAGGCTTTGCTGTTATTGATCTGTTCTTCAAAGGACACATATTTTCCTGCGTCAAACCCATTTTTATATAAGAGCAGCAAAGAAAGCAGGCGTGACATTCTGCCATTGCCGTCCCTGAATGGGTGTATGCAGAGAAAGTCCAAAATAACGCAGGGAATCAACAAAAGCTGATTCACATTTGCGTCGTTGCGAGCCTCCATATAAGCAAGTTCTAACTGCTCCATTGCTTTTGGTGTTTCGTCTGCGGAAGTAGCCATCATTTCGTGCAAACGCAGAATATCACGATTTCTGAAATCGATATGCTCAAAGCCTAAATGAATTTCATTTAATGCGTCTCTGTAACCCGCGATTTCTGCTTCGTTATGATTAAGCGGAGCGCTGTTTTGATTTACGATGGCAGCGATACGTTCATCGCTTGTCACAATTCCCTCAATCGCATTAGAACTTTTAATAGATTGTACCTTTGCAATGACTTCCAGTTCCGTAAAAATCTTCTTGTATTCGTCTTTTCGCACCCCCGCCATTGTCTTCAACGAGGATATATTTGCCGTTAAGTTTACGAGATTTGCCGGCAGCAAGCCGTTTTTCAAAAAGGAATAATCAAATTTTCTCATATAG
>DKVI01000014.1 GCA_002491115.1 Lachnospiraceae bacterium UBA7182
CAAATTTAAAAGCGAAATCCCTGTAATGTTTTCATTTTTATTGACAGAAATAAAGGCGGTGGTATAATAAAAGCATAACAGAATAATAAAAAAATATCATAGTGAAAACGAGGTTTCTTTATGTCCACACTGGAAAGAGCAATAGATTTGTTACAAACAATACCTGAAAACGAACTGGAAACTGTATGTACTTTTCTTCAATTTATAAAATCCCAGGTTGCTCAACAGGGAATCCCAGATAAAGGTAGCATCAATAAAACCTCCGCTTTCGGTATTGCCCATCAATATGCTAATCCGGATTTAATACCATTTGAAAAGGAGGCATTTGCCAATGCCATGGCAGAAAAACATGCTGTTAATTGACGCAAATGTTATGATTGCCTGCTAATTGCATACCACAAAATCAATGGTGAAAATATTTTCAGTTTTGATAAAAAACTTAATAAGCATTTGGAAATCTATTAAAAAACAAGATAAAGGAGACAACCCATGAACCAGAATGTAAAAGACTTTGTTACAGAAAAAGTAAAAGCCCTGATAAACGCGCCTTCCTGCTGTGCGGAATTAAAAACAGTCGCTCAGAACTGGCTGGATGCGGTCGGGACAGACCAGGAAGCCGCAAAAACCCGTGAACTGATCGCTGAGGTTGAGGCGGACATCATGCCCATCGACGGACTGATCGCGTTCGCTGACTCTGACGCAGGCGCTCAGGTATTCGGAGCGGATACGGCAAAAAAAGTAGCCGCGCATGCAAAAGAAGTCAAGGCTGCCGGAGGCAAATACTGCGACTGCCCCGCCTGCGCTGCCTGCGCCGCGATCCTTGAGAAAAAGGACGAACTTTTATAAATTCCCGGAAAGCCTTCCTGCCGCATCCAGGGACAGGAAGGCTTATTTTATGCTTTCCCGCTATATGCCTGATCTTTCTTCACGTCAAATTTCCTGTCATCCAAAAATACCGGCTTTTTCGCGGACAACGCGATCTTTTCAAGCTGCTCCACCCTGTATCTGAACCCGCGGCAAAGGGCTTCACACCGAGCCTCATCAACAAAAAGCGAGCCTTTCACAATATCCCGCAATATTTCCTCCGCTTCTGAAAGCGCGGAAATATCCAGCCAGTCAAAATCTGTCACCAGTTTAACCTGTTCCTCATGCGTGTTCTTAAACGGTTTACAGGTCATCTTCACACCCGGCCGGATCAGTCCCACCGGCTTATCAAACCAAAGAGACGTTCCGCTGTCATAGACAGGCGCCGGACCCACATATTCCAGAGTATACGCCCTTCTGATCACGCCAAAATTATTCTGATGCCGGTCTTCATTGGCAATCAGATAGTCCAGCACCAGCATCTGATCCACCGCCTCTCTGATTCCCGGAACCCCCAGCCTTTCACAACAATCCAGATAATGACGCCAGACAGATATGTGGTTTGGCTTTTTTGCCGTCTGCATCACATACCAGGCAGTGACAAGCTCCGTATCCGGCGTAATAAAATCCTCACATACGCTGTATGGATATTCATCTTCTGTCACCAGCCTGTAAGAAACATGCGGAATATGCAGACACTCACAAATATAGCTTGCCATCACCTCGTTATAAGGCTCCTGGCAGGCGGCTCCGCTCCCGCCTTTCAGTAAACATCGCTTCCCGTTCAAAATCGTCCACTTCTTCTTAAGCCATCCGTCCGACGTATTATCAGGAGACATCAGGCTGACAGGAGCGCTGCCGGGCTCTCTTCCCAATAAAATATTCCCAACATCTTCCGAAAAATCATTTTCAAAGAAATTAACCTGTCTCCAGGAAACCGTAAAATCATCAGGACGAATCCAGTACTGATCCGACAGGCTTAAACCCAGACATTTTTCCAGCAAAAGCCCGGTATCCGAAAGGTGCATCTTTTGTAAAGCCTCTTTAATCCCCATACGGCTTGCCGGAATCGACCGGCCGCGCCACCATTCATTCAGAGCGCCTCTGTCAATCATCCCGCGTCTGACCGGAATCCCCACCGGCACATGCGCCGCATGAAATACTTTGCCCACAGAACTGATCACCCCGGCAGTCCGGTCTAATTTTAACTCTGCCACCGGCGTATCCTGATGCATCAAAATATACTGTTTCAATGATTCTGCCACCTTTTCATTTTTCTCCCACCTTCCCCCATATTTACGCCGATTATAACAAACTGCCGGGATTCCTTCAATATATTTCGTATTGCCGACAGATAAAGAATGCTTTATAATGTACCTGTACCTCCGGCCGCGGCTGCAACCCCAGCCATAACCGCGTGTCGCCAAACTATTTTTATTAAGGAAAGATTACATGAAAAAATCAGCATTAAGCGATGAAATTTTACTCTCCATTCAACAGCCGGCGCGTTATATCGGCGGTGAAGTGAATGCATGCAGGAAAGATAAAGAAAAAGTCGATATCCGTTTTGCCATGTGTTTTCCCGACGTCTACGAGATCGGCATGTCCCATCTGGGCATTCAGATCCTGTATGATATGTTCAATTCCAGGGAAGATATCTGGTGCGAACGGGTCTATGCACCGTGGACGGACCTGGACAAAATCATGCGGGAACAGAAGATCCCCCTGTTTGCACTGGAATCCCAGGACCCTGTGAAAGACTTTGACTTCCTTGGCATTACCATCCAGTATGAAATGTGCTATACCAATATCCTTCAGATTCTGGATCTGTCACAGATTCCTCTGGAAGCTTCCGGACGTACCAAAGAACATCCCTTCGTCATCGGCGGCGGTCCCTGCGCCTATAATCCGGAGCCTCTGGCGGAATTTTTCGACCTGTTCTATATTGGCGAAGGGGAGACGCAGTATTTCCGGCTGATGGATCTGTATAAAGAATGGAAAAAAAGCGGCGCTTCCAGAGAAACCTTCCTAAAACAGGCGGCAGCCATAGAAGGTATCTATGTACCTTCCCTTTACGATGTCTCCTACCACACAGACGGGACCATCGCCTCCATGACCCCCATCTGCCCGGAAGCACCGAAGAAAGTGAAAAAACAGGCCGTATCCAATATGACAGATACTTTTTACCCCGAAAAACCGGTCGTCCCCTTTATCCGGGCAACCCAGGACCGGGTGGTTCTGGAAATTCAGAGAGGCTGTATCCGGGGCTGCCGCTTCTGCCAGGCGGGGATGCTGTACCGCCCCTTAAGAGAACGAAGCCTTCCCGTGTTAAAGGAATACGCCAGAAAAATGCTTGCGAATACCGGATACGACGAGATTTCCTTAAGTTCCTTAAGTTCCAGTGATTATCCGAAACTGAAAGAACTGGTATATTTTCTGATCGACGAATGCGGTTCCAAAGGCGTCAATATATCCCTTCCTTCCCTTCGGATCGACACTTTCTCTTTAGACGTCATGAGCAAAGTACAGGATATCAAAAAAAGCAGCCTGACTTTCGCACCGGAGGCAGGTTCCCAGAGACTTCGGGATGTAATCAATAAAGGCCTTACCGAAGAAGATATCCTGACCGGCGCCGGACAGGCTTTCGAGGGCGGATGGAACCGGGTTAAGCTGTACTTTATGCTGGGGCTTCCCACAGAGACGGAAGAGGACAGAAAGGACATCGCCCGTCTGGCGGAGAAAATCGCCGAGAAATATTACGAGATCCCCAAAGATAAACGGACGGGGAAATGCCAGATCGTAGTCAGCACCTCCTTTTTTGTACCCAAGCCTTTCACCCCGTTTCAGTGGGCCAGGATGTGTACCCAGGAAGAATTTCTTGACCGGGCCTATGTGGTGAATCATGAGATCAAAGAACAGCTCAACCGCAAAAGTATCAAATACAACTGGCACGAAGCCGATGTGACCGTGCTGGAAGGCATTCTGGCCAGGGGAGACAGAAAAGTCGGCGCCGTCATCAAAAAAGCCTACGAAAAAGGATGTCTGTTTGATTCCTGGAGTGAAAACTTCCGAAACGATCTCTGGATGGAAGCTTTTGAAGCATGCGGCATTGACATGGATTTCTATACGACCAGAGAACGGGCCATGGATGAGAAATTTCCGTGGGATTTTATCGAGATCGGCGTCAGCCGCGCATTTCTGGAAAGGGAATGGAAACGCGCGCTGGAAGAAAAAGTAACCCCCAACTGCCGCCAGGGCTGTTCCGGCTGCGGCGCATCCGTCTATCAGGGAGGTGTCTGTCATGAACATACGCGTCAAGTTCCGTAAATACGGCACACTGAAATTTATCGGCCATCTGGATGTTATGCGGTATTTTCAAAAAGCGATCCGAAGAGCCGGTCTGGATATCTGTTATTCCGAAGGGTTCAGCCCCCATATGATCATGTCCTTTGCATCCCCGTTGGGCGTCGGACTGACCAGCGACGGAGAATATATGGATATCCGGGTAAATACCTCTCCCTCTTCCGGAGAAGCGCTGGCACGCCTGAATGAAACCATGGCAGAAGGTATGGAAGTACTAAGCTGGAAACAGCTTCCCGCGGACAGCAAAAACGCCATGTCTGTGGTAGCGGCGGCTGACTATGAACTCCGCTTTCGTCCAGGCTACCGTCCGGAAGAAGGCTGGCAGGAAAAATTCCGGAAGTTTTTGTCTTTGGATCAGATCCTGGTTGATAAAAAGACCAAAAAGGGGCAAAAAACGCTGGACATCCGGCCATGGATCTATCAATGGGAAACAAACGGCGACGGCATCTTCCTGCAGGTATCCGCCGGAAGCGTTCACAACTTAAAACCGGAACTTCTGATGCAGGCGTTTGGTCTCTGGTCAGGCCTTGAGATACCGCCCTCGTCATTTCTGGTTCACAGAAAAGAAATTTACGCCGACCAGGGAACAGACGGCAGACATAGATTTGTACCCCTGGAGGCAGCAGGAGAAGACATTGAATAATATCAGAGTGATTACCTGTCTGCGGGAACATGTGCTGGCGGACGCCCTGTACTGCGACGGCTGTTTGACGGAACTGTCCCTGCTTCCCGACCAGAAGACATCCATCCTTGGAAATATCTATGTGGGAAAAGTCAAAAATGTTGTAAAAAATATCCAGGCCGCTTTTGTGGAAATTGAAAACGGCATTCTCTGTTATCTTCCTCTGGATGATGTACGCAGTCCCATCCGCATCAGACCTGCCAGAACCGGACAGAGACAGCGCCTGACAGAAGGTGATGAGCTTTTGATACAGGTCAGCCGTGAAGCGGTAAAGACAAAAGCGCCCTCTGCCACCACAAATTTAAGCCTGACCGGAAAATACCTGATACTCACCACAGGAAACCCCACGGTCGGCTATTCCTCCAGACTAAAAGAACAGCAAAAAGAACAGCTTAAGACATATATGCAGAATTTGGGCCCTCTGGAAACAGGGCTGATCGTAAGGACCAACGCGGCATTGGCCGCACCGGAGGAATTAACACAGGAATATGAACGACTGCTTGCGCAGTATCATTTTCTGACAGAACAGGCCATACACCGGGCCGTACATTCCTGTGTCTTAAAAAGCCGGCCTGCCTATCTGACTTCTATCCTGGGGACTTCTGGTGAAAGCCTGACGGAAATCCTGACAGACAATCGGGCGCTCTACGGGCAAATCCGGGACTTTCTCAAAGAGGAAATACCGAAGGATACAGAGAAATTACGGCTCTATGAAGACGATTTACTTCCGCTAAAAGCCTTATACTCTTTGGAAAAAGGACTGTCCGAAGCGCTGGGAACCCGCGTATGGCTCAAATCCGGCGCGTATCTGGTCATAGAACCTACGGAAGCGCTGACTGTCATCGACGTCAACACCGGGAAATACACCCGCGGAAAAAACAAGCAGGAAACAATCCGGAAGATCAACCAGGAAGCCGCCCGGGAAATCGCAAGGCAGATACGCCTTCGGAATCTGTCCGGCATGATCGTAATCGATTTTGTAGATATGGATGCAGAAGAAGATATAAAACAACTGATGGAACTGATGCAAAAGCTGCTGAAAAACGATCCGCAAAAAAGCACCGTCATCGACATGACAGGACTTGGGCTGATGGAAATCACCCGTAAAAAGCAAAAAAAGACCCTGGCAGAACAGGCAAAGGAGTGTGGAATATGATCCGGGTACAGGTTGTAAAAGAAAACGGGCATTACAGAAAATTCATGATCGACGGACACGCCGGTTATGCGGACTCCGGCGAAGATATTATCTGCGCCGCAGTCTCCGCGCTGGTCATCAACGCCATCAATTCCATTGAGGCGTTCACTGAAGACGGCTACACCTGCGACTGTAAAGACGGCATGATTCAGAACTGGGAATTTTCCTCCTCTGTATCCCCGGAGACAGATCTTCTGATGGACTCCCTGATTCTGGGCCTTGAAACAATCCGAAAATCTTATGGGGATACATATCTTCATATAGAAAAGAAAGAAGCAGGCTGCTGACCGCTTTGCGGCCGGTAGTCTGCTTTCTTTTTTTTCTTTATTTCAGCCCGGTTACAGTCTGTGTCTGTTCACCGCCAATGTATTCCAACGAGATGGTATCTCCTTCTTTATAACGGACAATCTGCGGATATTCTCCTACCGATACATCAAAAATCATATCTTTGCCGCTTATCACCACATAGTAATGGGAATTTCCTTCCAAAACCACCGGCGCGATGGTCTCGATGATTCCTGATACGCTCTCTCCTACTGCCGCTGCCCCGCTGGAAATGCCGTTGGTCTTTAACAGATTGATATATGCTTTCTCGCACTCCGCCACCGTGTCGCCGATGGCCACATTCTGATACTTTTTAATATTGACCATGGCGTATTTTTTCACCAGGCCCGCCCCGTCTTTCAGGGCCATAAAATAGGTCGGTTCCTCCGCCACATTTAAAAGCAGCGGAAACGTGGAACGATATCCTAAATTCTGCACCTGTCCTTCCGCGGAATTCATGGCGGAATACTCCTCCGCACCCGGGCAGGCATAATATTTGGCCTCCATCGTCCGCTGGTTCATCAGTACAAATCCTACGTTGGATTCGTCTCCGCTGACAGAAGTAATACCTGTGTATACCCACACGTCGTCTTTCATTGCCAGGTAATTGTAGCCGTCTGTGGTCTGTAAACATCCCTTCTGACTTAAAATGCTGTTGAAAAACCCGTTCATATACACGCCGTAATAATCATACAGTTCGATCAAAAGGTCCGCCGAATACACGGCATCCACCCACTGGGGACAATCCGCGATATCATAACAGTCTGTCTCGCCTGTGATGGCGTTGCAAAGTACCACCTTTCCGATGGTCTGTCCTCCGAACAGCCCGATATTAAACTTTTTCACCGGACAGATCCAATAGGGCGTGCCCTCCTCGTCGATCTCGAAACTTAACTGATCAAAAATGTAAGTCGGATACCGGAAGCGCAGATGGCGGTATATATTCCGGTTAAAATATTCCGACTGGGAATATTTAATATAACCGTTTTGCAGGCGCACGCACTCTGTATTCTGGGTTGTCATATCAATCATAATATAAGCCGGAATCCCTTCGCTCATGTTGGTCAGCCATTTGATGGGACTGGCGTACACAAGGGGTGTCACCCGCACAGGCTTTCCCTGAAAATTGACCTGGGTATACAGAGGACTGACCTCAAACTGGGATACCATATCGATCAGAGAACCCATCTTCCGGTTGCCTAAAAGCGTCGCGGAGCTTTTATCCAGAAGGGGGATCTCATTATAATCCACCTCGGCGATATCTTCCGTAAACGTTCCTTCTTCTACCGCCATCAGTTCATGATACTTTTTAGCGTTGACAATGGGCGAGGATAAGATTCCGCCTGCCACATAGATAATGATAAGAATGCTTGCCAGGATCAGGCCGATTTTCATCGGCGTAATCTCACGGATGGGATATCCCATACGGAAGCTTCTTGCGCTGCATAAAAAGGTAAGCACGACCACCAGCGATAAGATAAACATCCAGAACCCGCTGGAATGGATATTTACAGCCGGAATCGTCACATAATAATAGACAGCCGCCGCAATCACGGCCACAAACGCCAGAAAAACTTTTGTCCTTGCTCTCATGATGCTCCTCTCGTTCTTTGTAAATTCATTCCCTCATTATACACGGTCTGCCTTGGAAAGACAACCAAAATATGAGAGCCGAAATTTACGCCAGATACAGTTTCATATAAATGGCATGGTCCATGGGACTGTCATTATAGCGGGGAATCTCATAAAATCCGTATTTTTTATACAGGCGGACGGCGCTCTGTAAAAAAGGCAGCGTATCCAGCAGCATATGCGTATATCCGATCTCCTTTGCGTCAGTTATGATCTGACTGACCAGCGCGTCCGCTATATGCTTCTTCCTGAACTGCGGCCGTACATACAGGCGTTTCATCTCGCAGTTTTCTTCATCCATTTTTTTAAGACCGATACATCCCGCCGGCACCCCGTCCCAGAGCGCCAGATACAGCCTGCCCTTCGGCATCTGATATTTCACTTCCGGATGGTCCAGTTCCTCGTCATAGTTCTGCAGCTTCAGATATTCTTTAAAAGTTTCGTCCCCTTCTACCAGCATTTCCGTGTATTCGGAAAATAATGCATGAATCTCATCTGTGCGGGTGTATGCGGGTGTAATTTCCAAATTTTTCATACTTACGCAGCCTTTCATACCTACATTTTCTTTCTCTTTCGATATCTTTTCTTTTTCCTTTATTATATCCTATCACATAACAGAAGTCAAAAAATCCCGCCCCGGACATAGGGTTGTTTCACGAAGGTTT
>DKVI01000067.1 GCA_002491115.1 Lachnospiraceae bacterium UBA7182
CGTTCCGTTTTTGCGAAATTTGCAGGCCGGATATCCGGGTGCTGTGTATGCAGTTTCTTTAAGATGGGCGTTGCATAGAACAAAGCGGTGGGATTGCTCAGTCCGATCCGGATGGAATCCGTGATAATATTCTGTTTTTGAGCGCGGTTGACCGCCAACTGTGTCTTCAGGACGATATCCTTGGCATCTTTGTAGAAAGACATGCCTGCGGGAGTCAGCTCCACATGGCGGGTGGAGCGGATGAAAAGCGTGACCCCAAGCTCCTTTTCCAGGGCATTGATCTGCTTTGTTACCGCGGGCTGCGAGATATAGAGTGCTTCTGCAGTTCTGGCAAAGCTAAGATTCTCCGCCACAAGTATAAAGCATTTCAGATGATCGATATTCATGGGATTTCCTCCAAACGTAATGGCTGATCAGGCAGGAAACCGGGTCTTTGTGTGCCTTCTGATTTCCTATCCGTACATTGCGCAAATTCTTCAATCAGTCGGGAACTGTTTTTCCGGTATGCAAATCCCATGTCACAATACATGTTTGTCAGCCTGCGGCAGCACAGGCCGGATGTACTTTTAAGACCTTTTATAGACTGTAAGCATATGACGCCCGGATCGGCATAGACAGACATAAGCTGTGAATAGATATTAGGGACATAGGAAGACAGTTGGGGCGTAAAGCCATGTTTTTGGCATAGATGTAGGACAGACTCCGTATTCATAGATTCCGCAGGGTTTAACAGTACGAATTTTTCACATTGTACTTCAGATAAATCAATATCCTGGTTGGAGGCAAGGGGGTGCGCCTGATTCATGATAATATAAAGCGGGTCCCGTTCTACAAATTTCCATTTCAATTCATCGGAGAGTTTTTCTACTTCATACCAGGCGGTAAATATGATATCTACATGTCTATTTAATAAAGATTCACGCAGACTGGATAAAGTATCCGTGCATTCAAAACTGACAGATGCTTCCGGATAGCGTTCTATAAATCTTTTTACAACGGGCATAAGTTCATCCGGTTCGCACAGGGTAGGACAGCCAATGCGTATAAAAGGTTTCACCTGCTGGATATGGAATGTTTCGTCCAGTGTATTTTCTACATTTCGGATGACCTGCCCAAATCCCCGTGCGGCATGTTTTCCGGCGGGTGTAAGGCGTAGTGTATTTTTTTCTCTGATAAAAAGCTGTACGCCCCAGAGCTGTTTTAATTTTTTAATGATTTTGCTGACCTGAGACGGGGTAAGGTATAAGAAACTGGCCGCTTTTGTGACACTTTGATATTGAGCGACGAGAGTAAATACATAAAGTTCCTGCAGCTTAACATCAAGCAGGTTATAATATTTCATAAACATCCCTCCCATTTCTTGATTATAAGCGATTGTGTAACGGCAGTCCATATGAAAATAGATATTTCCGAATCAGAAAGACTTGTGTCAAAAAAGGATAAAGACGATTTCACAGTATAAGGGATATAATAAGAACGAGTCAATGGAAGGAGGAATATTTTATGAGTACAAGAATTGCTTTTTCAGAAAAAGAACTGGAACAAAAGGGAGTTTATGATTCGCCGATCCCAGGTAAACCAAGTGCGCCGATCCTCAATTCACCGGTGACGGCCGGGGAAAACATGATGATGGCTTTAAATGGTGAGAAGCCATATTGGTATCCGTTGGTAGGAATGATCGGCGGGGACTATAAACCGCTTCGTCCAAGGATGATACCGGATAACTATATTGCCCGTTACATTATGGATGGAGAGCCGCCGATTAACTGGGAAGGAATTCCTGTTGACCAGCCGTCCTGGTTTGATACGATGTGGCGCTATGAAAAGACAGCGGGCGGCCCCATGATTGTTCCCGGCTCCAATAAGATTACGGATATCAATGACTGGGAACAGCTTACGTTTCCGAATCTGGATGAATATGACTGGGAGGGCAGCGCGGCAGCCAATAAAGCGTACATAGACGGCGGGCTTCCGATCGAGTACGGAATCGCCACCGGATACTGGGAACGCCTGATGTCGATTCTGCCAGTTATGGACGCGGCAATGGCATTAGTAGACGAGGATTGTAAAGGGGCGGTTCATGCGTTTTTTGAAAAACTTACGGAACTGTATGTGGACTATCTGGGAAGAATAAAGAAATACTACAATCCGGATATTGTGCTTCTGCATGACGACTGGGGACATCAGAACGGCTCTTTCTTTTCTATTGATACCTGTTATGAACTGATCTATCCGTATTTTAAGAGATTTGTGGATACCGTTCATGGTCTGGGAATGCGTTTTGAGCTGCACTGCTGCGGAAAAGCAGAGAGTCTTGTGCCGGTTATGGTGGATGCAGGTGTAGACTTGTGGTGTCCGCAGCCTATGAACGACTATAAGATGCTGACGGAAACTTACAGAGGAAAGGGGATTACTTTTGGTATCGAGGTGGGTCCCATAGCGCCCGAGATGCCGGACGAAACGGCGTATCGGGTGGCAAAAACACGGTAGATACTTATGGGGACGGTCCTGTGGCGTATGTCAATTACGGCGGAGATATGAGAATGTACAAATATGTTTATGAGCTAAGCAGAAAGGCGCTGGCGGATGCACATAAATCATAAGATTCATTTAAAAGGTGTGTATAAACTGTTATGTCACGCAGGTTATACACACTTTTTATGAGACAGAAAATGATAAATAAAGAAATAGGAGTATATTTCAACGATTTTTATAAATGTATTTAATAACTATAGGTTATCAATCATAACGTATTTTCAATTCACAGTATGGGGGAAAGGTGATAAAGTAGAAAAGCGGGGAAAATATATCTGAAGTGAAGAGATTATGATGGAGAAAATCTGGAACAAAAAATTTATCTTACTGTTTATCACGAATTTACTGATGATGGCGACTTTCTATGCTTCAGTTCCGATCCTGCCGATTTATTGCCAGCAGATCGGCATTACGGGAGCAAAAATTGGGATTGTCCTGACGGCTATGTCAGTAACAACGGTATTGTTCAGGGCTTTTGCAGGGTACATACTGGACAATTTCAACAGGTATCATGTATATATGCTGTTTTTAGCTTTGTTCTGTCTGCCGTTTCTTGGTTTTGTTGCATTTCCGTTTTATGCGGCACTGGTAGCGATCAGACTGTATATGGGAGTTGTGTATTCGGTGTGTGGATCGGCAACAACAACCCTTGCCGGTGATGTACTGCCGCCGGGCAAAGTTGGGCAGGGCGTGAACCGGTTTGCACTCACGATTTCCCTCGGCATGGCTGCGTATCCTTCTGCCGCATCGAGTACCCGAAGGCAGAACGGAAGAAATTTGTTCTGGCGGATGCTTTTTATAAACCGGCTCTGCCGTTCATGTTCGATATGATGTTTATTATGATACCGTTTGGGGCAGTGATTGCTTATTCATCCATCTTTGCACAGGAAAAAGGGCTGTCTGCTGTCATACCCTATTTTTATATTTTTCTGGTTGCAGGGATGCTGATTTCAAAATTTTCTACCCAGAAAATGATCGACGCAGGGAAACACAAAATTCTGGTGGTAATCAGCCTGATCGTTCTGCTGGTGACAATGGGAAGCTATTATTTTATGGCAACATCTGTTCATTTGCTCCTTGCAGGCTTTCTTTTGGGGTTGGGGTATGGTATTTTACAGCCTCTGTTCCAGTCGTTTGTTACAGGAACGACGCCTGCTCCGAAACGGGGAACGGCGAATGCTACTTATCTGCTTTCCTACGATATTGGTATCGGGATCGGTTCTTTTTTGATGGGAATGTTTCAGGAAAGTATTGGATTATCAGCGGGCTTTGCTGTTACAGCGGCAGCCCACGGAAATCAATTTTCCAATCAA
>DKVI01000054.1:0-23336 GCA_002491115.1 Lachnospiraceae bacterium UBA7182
GCCGCCTACGCAGACCATTGCTTTCTTGCCTTCCAGCGTCTTTAACGCCTCAAGCGCTCCTTTGCCATGATACACATCTCTTGGTAATGTAAAACGTGCCATAAAAATACCCCCTATATTATTTTTTTATAATTAAAACCCTATAAAAACCTTTACGAATAACCTTATAAAATTACCCTGTAAATTTTTCGGATGGTCCCCGCCGCAAAGGAATACGCTTCCTTTACGGCGAAAACCTCATATCGTTACACTCATACCCTCTAAAGAATTACAGTGCGTCAATCGCTGCTTTCACAACTTCCGGACGTGCCGGGATCTTTGTAATACGAGCGCCTGTCGCATTGTAGATTGCGTTCAGGATTGCCGGATGCGGAGCCGCCAGCGGTCCCTCGCCGCAGCCTGCTGCGCCGTAAGGTCCTAATGGCCGCGGATGATTCTCCTGATAGATCAGTTCGATATCGTCCGGGATGTCGTTCGGATACGGAATACCGCATCTTTGCAGTGTCGTATGCTTCTGGATATCTTCGAAGTCTTCTGACAGAGCAAGGCCGATGCCCTGTGCGATTGCGCCGTATACCTGGCCGTCTACAACAATCTTGTTGATGATCGTACCGAAGTCGGATACCATCGTAAACTTCACAACTTTTACCTTACCTGTTGCCATTTCTACGCGGACAACCGGAAGGGAAATACAGTACATATATACAGAGAACGGATTACCCTGTGCCGTTTCCATGCTGCAGTCGGAGCATTCGGTTGCTACCCATTTTCCCTCATGTTTCAGCGGGATATTCTCCGCTTTCATCTCTTCATAGGTACGGAAGGTTCCGTCCGGTTTCTTCATGGCTTCGATCAGAAGTTCGCATGCCACGCGGGTTGCGTTACCGGACATAACATTGGAACGGGAACCGCCTGCAGGACCGGAGTTCGGAGTCAGGCCTGTATCGTTCATAACCAGTTTAATCCTGTCAGGTGTAAAGCCTGCCTGACGAAGGGTTTCATGCGCATGGGTCAAAGTACCGATATCTGCGCCCTGTCCATGATCTTCCCAGGAGTTGTAAATCGTAACGGTATTGTCAGGATTTAACTCTGCCCATGCTTCGGAAGAGTCTACACCGTCAAGACCGCAGCCATAGATACCAAGAGATACGCCGACGCCGTATTTGTATTTGCCGCCTTCGCTCTGGTTCTTGTTCAGCTCTTCTGCATATGCCTTGTTTGCCTTATATTTCGGACGTGCCAGATCGAACAGGTCTTCCAGACAGTATACATCCGGTTTGCAGCCGTTCGGGGTGGTGGATCCTTCAGACTCTTTATAGCAGTTCATTGCACGGAACTCGAACGGGTCAATGCCCATTTTGGCTGCCATTACATCCAGCGCGATGTCGCCGCCCATGAAGGACTGGGGAGCACCGTAGCCGCGGAATGCAGCGCCGTATGCATGGTTCGTACATACAGTCTGAGATTTGTTGCGGATATTCTTAATGTCCATACCTGCGCCGACAAACTGGCTCAAACGAAGGGTCAGAAGGTCGCCGAACTCGGAGTACGGGCCATGATCGATATAGTTGTCGCCTTCGAGTGCAAGGATCTTGCCTTTCTCGTCCGCTGCCATCTTGATCTTTAAGAAGCCCGGGCTTCTCTTTCCTGTATAGGTAATCATCTGGTGCATATTGAAGTTCAATGCTACCGGACGGTTTGTAACTAAAGTTGCAACGCCGACTAATGCCTCGATGGTCGGGGAGAACTTGTAACCGAATGTGCCGCCTGCATGGAGCTGGATTAATCTTAACTTCTCAGGAGCAACACCGATACCTTCACAGATCATGGCGTGATGCAGATGGATACCGATGGATTTGGAGTGAATCGTCACACGGCCTTCTTCATCAATATAAGCGTAAGCAACGTCCGGCTCGATGGGAAGATGCGGCTGGCGGGAGCAGTATGCTTCTACTTCTACCACGTTCGGAGCGCTCTCCATGATCGGAGCCGTATCATCACCTTTGATACAGTTGGTCTCATAATATACGTTCGGAGTACCCGGATGAATCTCGATTGCGTCGGGAGCCATTGCTTCCGGAGCGGACATATAAGCCGGTAATACTTCCAGGTCAACTTTTACTTTGGCTGCCGCTGCTTTTGCGTGTGCTTCTGTATCTGCACAAACCATAGCGATTGCGTCGCCGTACTGGAATACCTTCTCATCACAGAGGATCGGACGATCCCATCCGTCGCCCTTGTTGGTCGGGAATGTGATAAGGCCGGTGATTCTGTTCTTTCCGGGAACATCCTTGTAAGTGATAATCTTCTCTACACCAGGCATCTTCTCAGCTTCCGTGGTGTCGATGCCTTTAATATTCGCGTGAGATACTTCTGCCTGCACCAGAGCGATCTGCAGTGTGTCATCCGGCAGGTTCTTGATCTCGTCAGCGCCGAAGTTCCAGCTTCCTGTTACCTTCGCCGCGCCTGAAGGACGCTCATATCTGGTTCCGAGAATCTTATTGTATGTAGGAACAAACATAAGGTCTTCTTTTGTCTTCTCGCCGCGCATAACTTTTGCAGCATCCATAACCGCGTCAATAAGCGGCTTATATCCGGTACAGCGGCAGAGATTTCTGTTCTTGTTGAACCAGTCGCGAACCTCTTCCCTGGTCGGAGAAGGATTGTTCTCAAGAAGTACTTTCGCACTCATAATAAAGCCCGGGGAACAGAATCCGCACTGTGCGCATCCATGAGCAACCCATGCTGCCTGCAGCGGATGCAGATTGTCGATGGTACCGATTCCTTCAATTGTTTCAATCTTTGCATAATCCGGTACTTTTGACATCTTTGTGATACAGGAACGCGTTACCTTGCCGTCCATGATGACGTTGCAGGCACCGCAGTGTCCTTCGCCGCAGCCGATCTTACAACCGGTCAGGAGCAGACGGTCCCTGAGTACCTGAGCGAGCGTCTCGTCACCCTGAATGACGATCGTACGCTCTACCCCGTTGATAATTAACACCCTTTTGATCATTCTATGACCTCCTTAAATATATACTCATTGCACACATCCGTCTCCATACACCGCGAAAAAACCTCTTTCCAAACCGCACTCCTTATGCTAAAATGAGAGAAAACGAAGGAGAAAGATTATGGAACTTAATGAAATCCACGCAAGCATGGTAACACTGGAAGTAACCGATGAAGCTACAGGAGAAACATTCCGCCGCGAACTGCCCATTGATTTTTATGAGACAGCCAATTTCCTCCGCCTGAAAGGAGAGGATCTGAACGGAAATCCCAGCGAACTGGTCTTTGTCTCCGATACCGGTATGCGCCGCCTGAAAGATTTAACAGGACACGGCGCCGATAGCGATCCCTGCGGCACCCATAGTTAAAATGCACAATAATTTTGTTGTATATTTAACAATATACTCTCACTTTGCCAATAAGTCAACGAATATATCGGGCTGCTATTATTCTATTTCGAGAATAATAGTGGGAAGTTACCGAAAATTTGCAATGCGTTTTGTGCATATTGGCCAAAATCCATTCAGAAGGATCTGTCATTTATGAATATTATCTTATTTGGATGCGGACAGGGCGGGCGGATGGCCGCCAGATGGCTCCCCGCAGATACAAAACTGATTGCCCTTGCAGACAACAATTCTTCCAGATGGGGAACCTGTTTTGACGGTGTTCCCGTCATAGATCCCGCACAGATTCCGTCCTTTGCGCCGGATATGGTCTGGATCACCGTGATCAACAAAGACTTCTCTCATGAGATAGAAAAGCAGCTTAAAAGACTTGGATATACAGGAAAGATCCTGACCCTGGAACCTTTCCGGCAGATGATGGACATAAGGCTCGCCCATCTGCGCCTGCTTGCGGCCGAGATCTTAAGAAGGAACCTTCCCGGAGCCGTGGCGGAATTAGGCGTTTACCAGGGGGCTTTTGCCGCTGAAATCAACCGCCTCTTTCCCGAAAAAACGCTCTATCTGTTCGACACCTTTACAGGATTTGACCCCCGGGATGTGGCGTCCGAAAGAAAACATACAGCCGGAAGCCGGGCGGCGGCGGGCGACTTTGGCGATACCAGCGCAGAACAGGTGCTTTCCCGCCTTCCCTTTCCCGGACAGGCCGTTCTGTGCAAAGGGTACTTTCCGGACACGCTCCCCGAAGACCTGCCGCCTCTTGCTTTTGTAAACCTGGACCCGGATCTGTACGAGCCCACTTTACAGGGGCTTTACGTTTTCTGGCCAAAGCTGGTGCCGGGCGGCGCCATCATGATTCACGACTATAACAGCGCGCAGTTTGAAGGCGCGGGGAAAGCCGTGCGCGTTTTCTGCGACGAAAACAAATTAACCGCGCTTCCCCTGCCGGATCTGCACGGAAGCGCGGTTCTGATCAAACAATCAATTTAATTTTACGCATTCAGCCTGTCAGCCAGCCGTTTAAGCCTCGCCTGTACGTCCGGACGCTCTGACAGGCCTTTTTTATCCGTCCCGCCCATGGTCACAGGTTCTTCGCACACGGCACCCAGATCATCCAGCATACATTTTAAGGTCTGGATACTTCCCGTAAACTGTTCCGGAAACTCCGGCGCGCCGCCTGCCAGAAGAAGTCCGCCTTTCTTGACGGGTTCCTTTTTATCCCCCCGTAAGACGGCCGCCCAGTAGACCTGCAGCCGGTCTAAAACGGATTTCATGGAGCCGGGGATATTATAAAAGTACACCGGAGCCGCAAATACAATCCTGTCCGCCTGCTCCAGTTTCTGACAGATCTCCTCCATGGCGTCTTTGATACAGCATTCGCCGTGGGTAAAACAATAACGGCAGTCCCGGCAGGGACGGATATCCCGGCGGTCGTCCAGAGAAAGAATCTCCGTCTGACCGGTAAGCCTCTGTGCCAGGTAGTCTGTCATGGAAGCGGTATGACCTTTCTTTCTCGGAGAACCTGTCAGGATCAATGTCCTGTGTTCCTGTCCTGCTGCGGGTGTCATGCTTCTGCCTCCTGCATCCTTTGATCAACCAGCGCTTCGGATGCCTTCATGGCGTCCAGCGTCATCCGCATCAGTTGATCCAGCTCCCATCCCAACTGCTCCGCGCCTTTACGGATGATGTCCCTGGAACATCCGGCGGCAAAACGCTTGTCTTTGAATTTTTTCTTAAGGCTTGAAAGCTCCATATCCGTACAGCTTTTGGAGGGCCGCATTCTGGCCGCGGCCCCCACAAGCCCGGTCAGCTCGTCTGCCGCGAACAGCACCTTTTCCATCTCATGAGTCGGCTCCACATCAGAACAGATCCCGTAACCATGGCTGCATACGGCATGAACGATCTCCTCCTCCGCGTCAATCTCGGCTAAAAGTTCCGGCGCTTTTTTACAGTGTTCTTCCGGATATTTCTCAAAATCCACATCATGCAAAAGGCCGCAGATTCCCCAGAAATCTTCGTCGCCATAGCCTAATTCCTTCGCATACCAGCGCATGACGGCTTCCACCGTATAAGCGTGCTGGATATGGAACGGTTCCTGGTTGTACTTTTTAAGAAGCTCTAAGGCCTGCTCTCTTGTTATTTTGGTTGTCATACTACACATCTCCTATTTAAAGTTCCGCTACAGTCCTTCCTGCGCCGGGTAGCAGATTGATTTCCGGCCGCTTCGCGTCCCGAAATCAATCTCGGCGCCGTACGGACTTACGCTGTTTTATGTTTAAAGTAAAATCCGCGGCAGCACCCACATACCGACGGCGGCGTAGAGAAACAGGTGTGCCGGATAAAACCAGTAAAAAAACCACTTGGGCTGCCGGCCCCTCTGGCCGTTGTAACATAGAACGGGCAGAAACGCCAGCGGAGCCGTCACCTCCCAGGCACAGCAGATTGCACCCGCCACACACTGCAGGATTCGGCGATCCCGTAAAAGATACAAAATAATGATCAGGATCACTCCGAACGCCCCGTAATCCGTATGCAGAAGCTCCGCAAGCCCGGCGCCTCCCAGGACGGCAGCAGCTCTGATCAGATAGTTATTCGGATGGCTGTGGATCAGCCATATGGCCAAAAGCCCGATCAGAAGCGTGAAAAATACATTCTGGTGCTGCCAGTCAAAGGGCGTGATATGAAGCGCCAGATCAAAGGGAATATCGCTGACCAGAGCGAAGATTCCCAAGCGCAGGGCGTATTTTTTCACGTCATGGGTATGCAGAAACCCCTCCACCAGAAGAAAACAGAAAATCGGAAACGCCGGTCTTCCGATCTGGCGGATCACCTGATCCACTGCCAGAATCTCGTTCCACTGTCCGCGGAAACGGCTGCCCATCGGCGATCCGCCCCATGCGTTCAGCACATAGGCTTCCAGAATACTTGCGCCTATATGGTCCGCTGCCATAATGACGATTGCCATCCATTTTAACACGCCGGCGCTTACCCCGAATTTAGTCTTCATATTTTTCCACTACTTCTCCCTGCTTTTTGTAAATGGAATCAGACCCTACCACGCCCCGGACGCTCGACAGCGGATAGATATTGGTATGCCTGCCGATGACCGTCCCCGGATTCAGCACGGAGCCGCATCCCACTTCCACATGATCTCCCAGCAAAGCCCCGATCTTGCGAAGGCCGGTCTCAAGATCTCCCCCCGGCGCGTGGATCTTTATGTTTTTCTTATCCGACCGCACGTTGGAAGCGATGGAACCGGCTCCCATATGGGCCTTATAGCCCAGGATGGAATCGCCCACATAATTATAATGGGGCACCTGCACTTTATTAAACAGCACCACATTTTTAAGCTCGGTGGAATTGCCTACCACAGCGCCCTCTCCCACCAGGGCGTTGCCCCGGATAAAAGCCCCGTGGCGCACCTCGGCGCCTTTTCCTATGATGGCAGGACCCAGGATACAGGCTCCCGGATATACGGTGGCCGACTTTGCGATCCACACATCCTCCCCTCTCTTTTCATACTCGTCCTCGCTTAAGGAAGCACCCAGCTTTTTAATAAATGCCCCGATCTTCGGAAGGGCCTCCCAAGGGTAGGTAAGCCCCTCAAAAAGCTCTGCCGCAATGGTCTCTTTTAAATCATACAGGTCTTTGATCTCAACTGTAACCATATCCTTATTCTCCTTTTTTATCAGCCTTTTTATAAAATGCAGCGGCAGCGTCAAAATACGGCCTCATGGCAAAATGCTGCCTGCTGTTTAATACCTGTTCTGTCCTGCTACGGACAAAATGTTCCAGCTTGCCCATATATTCTTCCGGTGTGATCTCCCCGTTGGCCACATAGGTAAGCCCTTTTTCCCAGCTTGCGGTAAGCTCCGGATTCAGAAGGGAACGGATGGACACACTGACGACGTCGAAAATATTTTCCCCTAACAGGGTCGGCGTGATGATCTGGGTCTTTTTATTTAACGCGATGTATTTGTTGACTGCCAGTTTGTTCAGAATCTCCGCCCTTGTGGCGCTGGTACCGATCCCGCTGCCTTTAATCTGGGCTCTCAGCTCTTCGTCTTCAATCAACTGGCCGGCATTTTCCATGGCAAGAATCATGGAACCGGAATTGTAACGTTTAGGAGGTGAAGTCTCGCCTTCTTTGATCCGGGCGTCTTTTACCGGAAGTTTCATGCCCTTTTTCAGCTTTTTCAGCTCTTCCGACATGGCAAAATCGCACCTAGTCTCCTCTTCCGTATCTTCCGCGTCCTTTTTCTTCTTACTGTCATATGTATTCGGAACGACTTTTAAATATCCTTCCTCAGTCAGCATCTTAAAATTAGAAAAGAAACGCTCTGTGCCCATCTGCATAATCAGCGCCGTTTTCTGATAGACTGCCGGCGGATAGAAAATACTTAAAAACCGCCGGACAATAACCTCGTACACCTGTCTTGCCATGGAAGACAGCCCGCCAAACGCGCCCATCCCCTGGCCGGTGGGAATGATGGCGTAGTGGTCCGTGATCTGCTTATCGTTGGTGTAACGGCTCTTCCCAATCCCCTTATAGCTTCCGCCCGCAAATATTTCCTGCACATACGGCACAGCAAGAGGAAGCTGCCTGAGGCCGTTTAAGTTTTTATCAATCACTTTTGCCACCGCCGTGGACAGGACACGGGCGTCCGTCCTGGGATAAGTGACCAGCTTTTTCTCGTACAGCTCCTGGGCGATCTTAAGGGTCTGATCCGGGCTGATCTTGAATCTTTTGGAACACTCATTCTGAAGCTCCGCCAGGTTAAATAAAAGAGGCGCGTAGCGGGTCTCCTTTTTCCTTGTAACGGACACAACCAGAGCTTCCTTCGGCGTCGTACTTTTCAATTTGTCCACAAGCGCTTTGGCATCTTCTTCTTTTTTAAAACCGTTTTCTTTGTACAGTAAAGGAGACTGATAATAAGCGCTTCCTTCCACCGCGCGCCACTCCCCGTCAAAGGGCCTGCCGGATAAATCCATCGTAAGCAGCACTCTGTAAAAGGGCGTCTTTACAAAACTTCGGATCTCCCGCTCCCTGCGCACCACCATACCCAGCACACAGGTCATGACCCGTCCCACCGAGATAACGGTCCGCTCCGTCTTCTGAAAAGAAGAGACGGCACGTCCGTACTGCAAGGTCAGAAGGCGAGAAAAATTGATCCCCATCAGATAGTCTTCCTTGGCCCGAAGGTAAGCCGAGTGGGACAGATTGTCATATTCCGACAGGTCCTTCGCCTCTTTGATGCCCCGCAGAATCTCTTCTTCCGTCTGGGAATCAATCCATACCCGCAGCCGCTTTTTATTTTTCACGCCCGCCATCTGTTCCACCAGGCGGTAGATATATTCTCCTTCCCGTCCGGAGTCGGTACACACATAGATACAGTCCACATCCGGGCGGTTCAAAAGGCTGCTGACGATGGTAAACTGTTTCTTTACGCCGTCTATGACTTCGTATTTCCATTCTTTGGGAAGAAACGGCAGGGTCTCAAGGGTCCAGCGCCTGTATTTCTCATCATAAGCTTCCGGATAACTCATGGTCACCAGATGCCCCACGCACCAGGTCACGACCGCATCCTTCGATTCCAGATAACCGTCCTGCCTCTGCATATTCTGCTTTAATGCTTTCGCGAACTCCTGCGCCACGCTGGGCTTTTCCGCGATATATAAAGATTTACTCATATTGTTTACTCTTTCTGATGATCATTTCGCTGTGCGTCTGTCCTCTGCTTTCAGACGCTCCAGGGGGGCGCGCTGTTTTTTCTTTCATTTACCCTGTGAAAGTATATCACATTTATGATATACTTGTCCACAAAGGGTTGACAGGGGGATTTTTATGAACGTCGCAGGCATTATTGCTGAATACAATCCATTCCACCAGGGGCACGCCTTCCATCTGGCGCAGGCAAAAGCCATATCGGAAGCCGATTATACAGTCGTAGCCATGAGCGGATATTTTGTCCAGAGGGGCGCGCCCGCCATGTTCGATCCGTTTGCCCGGGCCAAAGCAGCCCTTTTAAACGGCGCGGACCTTGTGCTGGAACTGCCGCCGGATACTTCCACCGGAAGCGCTGAATATTTCGCCTCCGGCGCGGTTACTCTCCTGGAACAGACCGGCATTGTGACAGATCTGTGCTTCGGCAGCGAATGTGCGGACCTGTCTTTGCTTGCCCGCCCTGCCGCTGTCCTGGCAGATGAACCGGATGCTTACCGGATCTGTCTAAAAGAGTTTTTAAAAACCGGGATTCCTTATCCGAAAGCCAAGACAGAAGCGCTGCGCTGTTACGATCCTTCCATAGATACAAAGGTGCTTGCAGAACCCAATAATCTTCTGGGGCTGGAATATCTGAAAGCCCTGATGCGCTCGGGCAGCTCCGTCCGGCCTCACACGATCCACCGCATCGGCGCGCGCTATCATGCCCAGCAGATCACACAGTATGCCTCCGCCGAAAGCCTGCGCCGGACGTTTACAGAACAGAACGGTGTGTTTACACCCGAGATCCGCGCGCAGCTTCCTTCCTGGGAAGTATACAGGGCCTATGACCAGAAAACTCCGATCACCGAGGACGCATTCTCTTTACTGCTTCTGGAAAAGCTAAGACGAACCCCGGGGGAATCTTTCAGCCGGTATTTCGGAGTCACCGAAGAACTGTCCAACCGGATTTTAAACTGCCTGGATGATTTTGTCTCTTTTTCGCAGTTTACGGATCTTCTGAAAACCAGGAATCTGACCCGCACCGCCGTAAGCCGGGCGCTTACGCATATTCTTCTGGATCTGCACGACTACCGCCCGCCCCGCGTACTGCGCGTCCTCGGATTTCGCAAAGAAGCCTCCGTCCTTCTTAAGGAACTGTCCGCGCACAGCCGTCTGCCGGTGGTCACATCCCCGGCCGGCACAGACCTCCCCGACGACTGGCTTTACGCCGACAGACTCTACGAGTCCGTCCGCTCCCTGCTGCACCACACCCCCTACCCCAACCCCCGCCGAAGAAAAATGCTCGCCCTGTAAAAATCAAAATCAGTGCAGGCCCGGACTGAGCCCGGAACGGTTTTTGAACGCAACCGCGGGCAAAAATCGTTCCATTACCTGGGTCCAGACTGGGCCGGAACGGAACTATAATATGAAAACCTATATTTGGAAATTATTTACGGATTTTGTGGAGCTTATCTCCCACACTCACACTTTCCACGCCCACTTCAGCCTGTTGTTCACGGTGGGCGTTACGACCGCCGCGACCGCTATCGCAGGCGCATATCACATGATAAACCCTGCGGGAGCCGCCAATATAAGCCTGATTTACATTCTGGCCATCATCCAGATCTCCTACCACACCGACAAATACAGGTACGGAATCTTTACCGCCATATGCAGCGTGTTTTTTATTAACTATTTTTTCACCTACCCCTTCAACGAGTTTAACTTTACCATGGCCGGATACCCGCTCACATTTCTTGCCATGTACTTTATCTCCATCCTCACCAGCGCCACCACCTTTCATCTGAAAGACCAGGCGCAAAAATTACAGGAAAGCGAAAAGCTTATCCTGGAGGCCGAAAAAGAGAAACTGCGCGCCAACCTGTTAAGAGCCGTATCCCACGACCTGCGCACCCCCCTTACCAGCATGATCGGCGCCAGCGCCTCTTATCTGGAAAATGGAACTTCTTTTACAGCAGAAGAAAAAAGGGAACTGGTCATGCAGATCTGCGAAGACGCCAACTGGCTCCTTCATATGGTGGAAAATCTTCTGTCCGTGACCCGTATCACCCAGGGCGGCTCCGATGTGCTGAAAAAAACCCCGGAAGCGGTGGAAGAAGTATTATTTGACACCATCACCACTATAAAAAAACGGTATCCTGACATGCAGATTCACACAGCCATACCCGATGAATTTCTCACGGCTCCCATGGACCCGCTGCTGATCAAACAGGTGATCTTAAACCTGCTGGAAAATTCCTGGTTCCATGCCAGAAGCGAACGCCCCGTGGAATGCAGCTTAAGCGGGGACGAACAGTCCGTATGTATCCATGTCAGGGATTTCGGCGCAGGCATCCCGCCGGAAAAATTAGACAGCATCTTCGACGCGGCGCCCTCCGCTCCCACCTCCGCGTCAGATACCCGGAAAGGTATGGGCATCGGGCTTTCCATCTGCAAAGCCATCATCACCGCCCACGGAGGAACCATCCGGGCACTGAACCATTCAGACGGAACCGAATTTTGTTTTACACTTCCAAAGGAGGATACACATTTTGAACCAGAAGATCAAGATACTCGTTGTTGAGGATGAAAAAAATATCCGGAGTTTTATCACCTCCGTGCTTTCTTCCCAGCAATACCAGGTCATTACTGCCGCCACGGGAAAAGAGGGTCTCTCCCAGGCCGCCTCCTGGTGCCCGGACCTGATCCTTTTAGATCTGGGGCTTCCTGATATGGACGGCATGGAACTGATCCAAAAGATTCGCGGATGGTCTGATCTCCCCATCATCGTTATCTCCGCCCGCATCCAGGAAGACGATAAAGTAAAAGCGCTGGACCAGGGAGCAGACGACTATATCACCAAACCTTTCGGCAACTCCGAACTGCTGGCGCGCATCCGGACCGCCCTAAGACACAGCATCCGCCCCCAGACCGACCGTCCTTATCGCTGTAAAGGACTGATCATAGACTTTGAAAAACGTCTGGTCACCCGGGAAGGAACCGAGATCCATCTGACACAGAACGAATTTAAGATCGTCTCCTTTCTGGCCAAAAACTGCGGGAAAGTCATACTCTACGACCGGCTGATCGAGCATATCTGGGGACCTTATTCCGAGAATGACAACACGATCCTCCGGGTCAATATGGCCAATATCCGCCGGAAGATAGAGCCTGATCCGGCAGAACCGGTCTATATATTTACGGAAATCGGGGTAGGCTACCGGATGGCAGAAGAAGAATAACAGAAGGAAAACAAGCCCTTTTCAAGGACAAGGCCTTTAAAAAGGGACAAGCCCCCTTAAGGGAGGCAGGAGGTTCAGGAACCCTGCGCCCTTAAGGGGACTTGCAATCAAATCGTCCTGGCATGCCATTCGTATGCGATGATATTTATGATGGAGGTATCGCATATACACCAGGCTCTATTTTGTGCATAACTGCATGAGATTCATCATTGGTTTTTCTCCGGGGGTATCCGCAGAAAAAGCCGCCTTAACCCACAAGCCGACAATTCAATAAGACAGAACGCGCCATTTCATTCCGTCTGTTGGATGTAAAGCCTTGCCTGGAAGCTCATCTCATATGCCAAGCAGGTTTCCTGACTTAAGGATCAAACGCCTGCCCTCCCCTTCTCGCATGTTTGATCGGGTTATGCAATGGGATCATGAGGACGGACTCTCCTAATACAGTGACCGGATCGTTCAGGACTTGCACCTGATTCCCTCTTCGTACCTGGATTGTACGCACTTGGCACAGCACTTTTACTGCACTTTTTTATTATAGTCTCATAAACATATTATGTCAAGTAACTGCAACCTAAAATTTCAGAAAAAGCTGTGAAATATGCCGGCAGGCGACATTGACAGCATCAAAATGCCATGCTATATTGTACAAAAAATACGTCGAAATGCTATGAGGTATGACACAAATGAAAAATGATATCTGCCGCCACCCGGGCGGTCTGGAACTTACAGAGCGTATGATCCGCATGGCGGAACTAAAAAGCGGCGCGAAGGTCGCGGATATTGGCTGCGGATGCGGACTAAGCCTTGGACTCATGCGGGAACAGTATGGACTGGACGCTGCAGGTGTGGAGCCGGACCCACAGACGAATACCCTGGCCGGATGTCCCGTATACCGCGGCAGCGCCGAACGTCTTCCCTTTGAAGACCAGGCAATGGACGCCCTGCTCTGCGAATGCGTACTGTCCCTCACAGACGACCGGACAAACGCGCTGAAAGAATTACACCGCGTATTAAAAAACGGCGGAATCCTGATGCTCTCCGACCTCTACTCGCGTCTTGACAAAAGCACTGATCCGGGTCTGCCCACAAAAGAAGAGATCATCACACAGACAGAAGCCGCCGGTTTCACTGTCCTTAGTCTGGAAGATCACACAAAGGCCCTGACAGAAATGGTGGTACAGGCCATTATGAACGACCAGGATATCCAGTCTCTGTGCGAAAAGGACTGCCAGGAGCTTAAAAGGCAGAAATGCGGCTACTATATGCTGCTGGCCAGAAAGTAAGAGGGGGTATCCTCTTTTAATACACGACATCCCCCTCTTTCATCTCAACTATTTTTTTTCAACCGGAAAGCATACTTCCGTCACCAGTTCATCCGGGTCGGAAGCCTGGGCGGGGCTGACATGGTAGATGCAAAAGGATTTTCCGGCAAAATTGTATCCGTTTTCCACAACCCAGTTCGCCACCGCCGCATTTACCCGGCTCACCTGATCGTAGCTTCCTTTGTAAGTGGCCGAGGCGATCAGAATCGGTGGAACTGTTTTGAATTTTACATGTTCCGTATCTTTATAGTTCCCTGTCACGCTGACCTGAATCTCCACATCCGGGTCCTTCTCTTTGTGGCCTTCGTCATGGAAAATCGCCAGTCCGTACTCCGGCGTCGCGTGCTGCACTTTCTGCGAGGCCAGCTCTTTACACATCAGTTCCCACAAAATTCCTTCCCGGTTATAGGCAGGAATAACCTGGCGCACACTGGCTACATAACGCTCCGGCATTGTCTTTAAAGTCACATTATAATCCATCAAATTACCATCCTTTCTCAGCCATTTCAACGTACTGTCAAGAAGCTGAAGCTTTTGCCTGGTCTTATCCATTTCCTGTGTCAGTTCTTCCTTTTTGGCAACAAGAAACTGCTCCATCTGTAAAGCTTCCCCGTTCTGTTCCAGGATTTCTTTCATCACAGCCAGGCTGAATCCCAGACTCCTTAAGGTCTGTATCTGCCCCGCTTTCGGAAGCTGCGTTTCGCTGTAATAGCGGTAGCCGGTGAATGCGTCCACACATTCCGGATGCAGGACCCCCACCTCATCATAATGCCGCAGCATACGGATGCTGATCCTTGACAGTTTTGAAAAATCGCCTATCTTTAACATGTATTTTTCCTCACATATATGTGTATTTTTGAGCTCAAACCTATTGTAGAGCATACCACAGTGTAAGAGTCAACAGGAGATTGAAAATTTTTTCCCGTCTTTATTTTGGATAAAATATGATATAAAATGAACGAAAACAGGCAAAATGGATCATATATGATCCGTATAAACTTGCCGGCACACCGCAAATATGATACGATATTCCTACACAGACCACAGCTTTTGAAAGGAAATATGCAGAATGGAAGCTCTTTTATGGGAAACTGCCGAAGAAATCGATCTGGCGCTCGCCAAACGCGTCCGGAACATAAGAAAACGCCGAAAAATTTCACAGGAAAAATTAAGCCGGCTAAGCGGCGTCAGTTACGGTTCTTTAAAAAGGTTTGAAACAACAGGGCAGATCTCCTTACTGTCCCTGACAAAACTTGCCATCGCCCTGGACTGTGCGGAAGAAATCAGAGGGTTATTTACGCAGATTCCCTATCTGAATATCGAGGAGGTCATTCGTGAAAACAACTAAACAATTACATGTCTTTTACAAAGAACGCCTGGTCGGAACACTGGCTTTATCAGAAAACCATAAAGCAGCTTTCGCGTATGACGACGAATGGCTGAAAAGCGGATTTTCGATCACCCCCTTCTCTCTGCCGCTTAAAAAACAAGTCTTTCTGCCTGCAAAAGATCATTTTCAGGGTCTTTTTGGCGTATTTGCAGACAGTCTTCCGGATGCGTGGGGCAGTCTGCTTCTGAAACGTCTGATTGAAAAAAACGGCATATCAGCGGACTCGCTAAACGTTCTGGATCGACTGGCAATCGTAGGAAAAGCAGGCATGGGAGCGCTCACCTATCATCCCGAAATGACGCTTTCTGTACAGCATTCCCCCGGTGATCTGGACCAATTGGCCCGGGAATGTAAAAAAATACTGCATGCAGAGTATTCCGATGATCTGGATACACTGTACCAGCTTGGCGGAACCAGCGGCGGCGCACGCCCCAAAATTATGACAGAAATAGATGGAAAAGAATGGATCATAAAATTTCCTGCGCATATAGATGGGGAAGACTCCGGACGAATGGAATATGAATACTCTCTGTGCGCCAAAAAATGCGGCATCACCATGACAGAAACGCGTCTTTTTTCCTCCAAAAATTGTGCGGGATATTTTGGCATACAACGATTTGACCGAAAACCGGGCAAGAAGAGAGTCCATATGTTGACAGCCGCAGCGCTTCTGGAGCTGGATTACCGTCAGCCAAGTCTGGACTATCACAGTCTTATGAAGCTGACAAAAATTCTGACCGGGAATAACCGTCAGGATATGGAAGAAATGTTCCGAAGAATGTGTTTCAATGTATTTGCCCATAACAGAGACGATCATTCCAAGAATTTTTCTTATCTGTACCATGAAGAAAAAGACTGCTGGCGCTTAAGTCCCGCCTATGACCTGACTTACAGTTCCACTTATTATGGAGAGCACACAACTACCGTAAACGGGAACGGAAAGGATCCCGGTGCAAAAGATCTGCTGGCAGTCGGCGCAGCCGCCGGATTAAAGGAAACTGTATGTAAAAATATTATGGAGCAAACAGAGTCCTGCGTTCAGAAGATGCTGAGGGAATGGATATAGTTTTTTACACATATGTTTATTACTCCCTCCTGTCCGGTTCACAGCGTATCCCTCCGATACGAAAAAACGGCCCTGAAAACAGAACCGCTTTCTCCAGAATTGTCCAATCACTTCTGTACTATATTAACATCATTTACAGAATATGGCAACAAGGTGAACTTTAACATTTTTTCTTTAACCGTTCATCCGCCGCCATACAGATATGCCTCCGCATGATGCGCCGCCATGGCGCCGTCCGCCACAGCCGTGACAATCTGGCGAAGAGCTTTCGTCCTTACGTCTCCTGCCGCAAACACGCCGGGCAGGTCGGTACAGGTGGATTCATCCGCCACCACATAGCCCCGTTTATCCAGCTTCAGCTGTCCCTGCACCAGATCGGACGCGGGCTTTCTGCCAACACTGATAAACAGGCCGTCACAGGCGATCCTACGTTTTTCACCGGTATTGACATCTTTGACTGTCACTCCGGTAAGCCTTTCTTCATAAAGCAGTTCTGTCACGATGCTGTTCCAGCAAAATTCCACATTTTCGGCTTTCCGTAAAAAATCATGATAAACCTTTGCTGCCCGCAGCGTATCCCGCCTGTGGATCATAATAACTTTCCGGGAAGTACGGGCAAGCGCCAGAACGTCCGACACTGCAGAGTCCCCGCCTCCCACGACCGCAACCGTCCTGTCTTTATAAAACATCCCGTCACAGGCCGCACAATAACTGACTCCCCGTCCGACCAGCTCCTTCTCCATGGGAATCCCGAGTTCTGCGGGGCCGGCGCCTGTAGCAAGCACCACCGTCTTTGCATAAATGATTCCTTCGCTGCTTTTGATCACCCGCGGAATCACTCCAAACTCCACAGACAGAACCTCTGCCAACTCTGTTTTGACGCCGAAACGCTCCGCTCCTTTTTGCATCTTTTCTGCCAGAGTAAATCCGTCAATACCGTCTTCAAACCCCGGATAATTGTCAACCCAGTGTGCCAGCGCCATCTGTCCGCCCGCAGAAATTTTCTCCAGGACGACCACACGAAGCCCCGCGCGGGCTGCATACAGGGCTGCCGTATAACCGCCGGGGCCTCCGCCGATCACAGCCATATCATAAATCTGTTTATCATCCATGAACTGCCTCCTGCCCGCCCAGAGCTTCCTTTATAAATGTATCGATCTCGTATTTTGAACCAGGAGCCGTAATAGATCCAATGGCCCTGCCTCCTTTATACAGCGTCAGTGTAGGGATCACGTTGATCTGCTCCGTTCCGGCCAGATGCGGTTCCTCGTCAATATTGATTTTTACTGTTGTCAGCAGATCTTCATACTGTTTGGCAACCGCGTCGCAGGCCGGGCCAAGCCGGCGGCAGTGTACGCACCAGGGAGCCCAAAAATCCGCCAGAACGGGCTTTTCGCCCTCAAGAAGTACACGAAACCGCTCCTCATCCACATTCTCAACAGCCATTTTCATCTCTCCTTCCAGTTCTTCTCCCGTATTTATGAAACGATGCCTGTCTCATGGATATAGTATACACATTCGGAGGAAAGCTATCCCTGAGCTTCAACAGGTTTTCTCATCCTCCCTCATTCCTATATTCTCAGAAATATATTCGCAAAAATGATTTAAGAGTAGAAGAGTTTCCTGTTGGTTAACTTTTTAATCTAAATCAAATCCTACTCCATTGTTTTTTGAATCACGATTTTTTATAATATCATCAGGAGGTAAGACAAATGAAAGAAATAAATCTTGGTCGTATCTTGATAGAAAACCGCCACAGGCTGGGAATTACACAAGAAGATTTAGCTGCCTGTATGGGTGTTTCAAAAGCCGCCGTTTCAAAGTGGGAAACCGGCACAACCTATCCAGATATAACATTGCTTCCTAAACTTGCTGATTATTTCAATATCAGCATTGATAAACTAATGGGATATAAACCTCAAATGACACGGGAGGAAATACGAAAAATTTATAGCCGGCTATCTAAGGAATTTGTTTCACAGCCGATCGAGCAGGTACTTGAACATTGCCGTGAAATAACCAAAAAATATTTTTCGTGCTTCCCGCTTTTATATCAAATTGGCAGTTTGTATGTCAATTATGGAATTATGGCTGGGGAAAAGGCAAAAATCAAAAAAATTTATGAGGACGCTAAAGAACTGTTTGAACGTGTCAAAACAGGAACTGATGATATTAATTTAGCAAAGCAGGCGTTGAATATGGAAGCCTTGTGTATGTTATCTCTTAACCGTCCAAACGACGTACTGGACTTATTGGGGAAACCAGATTTTTCTATGACAGCACCAGAACCTTTATTGGCTTCTGCATATCAGCAGCTTGGAAAACGTAAAGAGGCAAAGGGAATCCTGCAAGTAGCAATTTATTATCACATGATTGTAATAATGAATCTGTTTTCCATTTATCTGGGGCTATGCCTTGATGATAAAGAGCGTTTCAATGAAACCTGTCAAAGAGCTATCCATATGGCAGATATATTCCAGCTTGAGAAGCTGCATCCGAGTATCCTTTTAAGCTTTTATCTTACAGCTTCACAGGGATATATGAAGCTGGGGGATACAGAAAAGACACTTGACATACTGGAACAGTATGCGTTTTTGGCAACCAGCCAGATATATCCGTTACATTTGCATGGTGATAATTTCTTTGATTTAGTGGATAATTGGCTGGAGAATACCCTTGCGCTTGGAGATGTTCTTCCACGGGATTCTAAGACAATCCGGGAAAATATTTTAAAATCAGTAGAGAATAATAAGATTTTTCTCACGCTCCATAATGACCCACGTTTTCAAAATATGATTCGGAAATTGAAAACAGTCACAACAGATTGAATAGGATAAGGAGATTTTAATTATGATTCGTAAATTTATAAGAAATATCCTTGGTGAAAATCACACCAAAAATAATGAAAAACTGGCAAGGGTAAATTTGGGAATTATTCTTTTAATGTTTTTGGTTTCGGGTATTATGCTTTTCTTTTTGCCGGAACAAATACCGATACTTCACAATGGGGCAACCGAATACCCGATTCCTACTACATTAGGAGTCTGGCTCTTTCCGATCATTGCATTGGTAATCAACATTTCTTTTATAAAGCAAAACCGCCTGTCAAAGATGAACAGCATTATTTTTGCTGTACTTCTGGTGGCTATGACAGCTTTTTACATTAGTTTTATATAAAGAGATTCGTATGAACATGATACATAGAATTTTGTTAAGAACAAAAAACTCATTTGTGGTAAAAGTGTCCTGTGCTATTGTAGGAATATATGCCGGATATTTGTTTTGGTATCTGTTTCACCAGCTTTTTTCAGAAGCGGCAGATTACTATGAGCTGATTGTTACATTTGTATCAGTAGTAATCAGTATCTTTTTAGCAATATATTACTTGCCAGACCAATTTTGCACCAACCGCCATATTAAAAATATTCTGTTCTACCCTATTCCTACCAGAATGATTCTGATTACCCTGTTAGGACGCATGATTGTTTTGCAGTTTGTAATCTGTATGGCAATGATATACCCTCAGTTTATCCATAAAAATATCTGGTCTGCAATGGAAAATATTTTAGCCGGTATGACAGTAATCTGTGCTATGGACTTTATGATTATACTTTGCATTGTGATTATCAGCAGAGTATTTTGGGGAAAGATTGTTGGATATGCTTCCATAATTTTCCAGTATGTTTCATTCCTGTTAGTAACTATATTTGTTGGGAATTTGATTGCTTTAGGGCTTACCCAGCCGCATTTTTTACCATGGATAAATGGAAAGATAACACCTGTCAATATTTTCCTGTTTACATTTCCGTTTACCGTCTTATTGGGAATTGCCATGACCATAGTTTTTAAATATTGGTATATCAGGGGATATTTGAATGTTCAGAGTTTTCATAAGCAGGTGGCGAATAAGCATAACTCCATCATACGGATAGAGCATCCTTATTTTTTGATTGAATGGAGACGTGTATTACAAAATAAAGAATTACTGTTTTTTTCAAATTTCAAAAACGTGCTAACTGTTATCGTTTTGTGTCATTTACTGGTTGCGAATCTGGGGCAGATTGCACTGGGCGAGAAATATGTAATAGAGGTATTTTTGCTGGTATCATGTTGTAGCACAAACACTATTTCCAGTACAGCCTATTCCAGTGATTCCAATGGAAAATATTATGCATTTCTTCCTGTTTCCCCCAGACAAATGTTCTTATGGAAAACGATACAGGGATTTTTGTGGGGCGAAGTCATGATACTGCTTTTGGAAATAGTAATTATTGCAATGAATGATATTCCTGTGTTGGACTTTCTTCTGCTTTTTATATACGGCACTTCTATGAATTATGCTTGTTCTTGGCTTGGTGTGTTTTTAGATTTGAAAATGCCGAGAACGGTCAATAGTACGAATGAACTGCTGCATGGAAATATGAGCAAAGTACTTGTTCTGCTTGCGGTGACGGCAATCACAACAGGAAACTTTTATCTTGTAAGTAATCATATTGTATTTGTTCCGCTACTCCCTTTTTTGATTGCAACAAATGTATTTGTGGTAAGTGCAGAATTATGTTATTGGTTATTCTGCAAAGGAGCTTTTGATGATACAAATAAATGAATTGTCAAAGAAGTATAACAACAAAATTATATTTGAAAATGTATCCTGTTCATTGGACAACCACCGAATTTATAGCCTGGTGGGTGTGAATGGCATTGGAAAATCCACATTGCTCAATGCAATTACACAACCGTACTGCATGGATACCGGAATAATAGAAATTGATAATATTGATAACCGAAAATTTGAATCTAAATTCCATTTTTTCTATGTTCCAGATAATAAAGATATGTTTTTAAATTTGACAGGCAGAGAATACTTGAAATTTGTATTAAAATTATACCGCCAAATTTCTAAAGAATTCTCCGAAAAACTTCAAAAACTATCATGTGCCTTTCATTTAGAACAGTCATTTGACGAATATATTGGTAATTATTCTTTGGGTATGAAACAAAAAATCTATTTAATGGCAGCATTTCTTTCTGGCGCGGAAAACTTAATTTTAGATGAACCTTTTAACGGTCTTGACCCGGAATGTATTGCTATTTTAAAGCAAACATTGATTGAATACCGCAATGCGGGAAACCTTGTATTATTTTCAATTCATAATCTTGACCTTGTTGCGAATTTTTGTGATGATGTCATTTTTATTGACAAACAAAGAAATATCTTACAATCTAATAATCCACAGGATTTTAAACAACTTGAAACGCTGTTTTCTCAAAAATGTGTATAGTATATTAGTCAGCTTTTCAAGGCGCAATATTTAAAAGTACTATTCTGTCAACCATGCAATGCCAATCCGATCGTCTTATTCCAATGTTCTGTCAGATTATCTATGATTCTTTATATATCCAGTATAATTAGATATATCTCCAAAAGCGCATTGGTTAATTAGATACATTTCCATATTGTGTACGATACAATCATATATAAAGGCGGTGAATAACTTATGTATGAGAATCTGTTCTATGACCGATTAATAAAATTAAGAACTGAAAAAGGTGTATCTGCTCGGGATATGAGCTTAACAATTGGGCAAAGTTCTGGGTATATTAATGGTTTAGAAAACAGAAATGGTTTTCCCTCCATGCAAGCATTTTTCTATATTTGTGAATACCTTGGTGTCACGCCATCCGAGTTCTTTGATGATAACATTAACTGCCCTATAGATTACAAGGAAATCATTGAAGATTTGAACGCATTAGACAAAGAACAGCTCCAGAATATCAAAGCCCTTATAAAAGGATTAAAACATTGACTAAGGATATGTCCTTTACAAAAATCCGCTTCTATTAGAGCATATCACTGTAAAATACAAAATCAGAAATTGAAAGGAACCATTATGGAAAAGATAGCTGTTTACTTTCCAGGCATAGGATACCATTGTGACAAACCCCTTCTATATTATAGCAGGAATATTGCCCGTGAACTGGGATATAAAAATGATAAAAATGTAAGCTACACATATAACGCAGGAAATATCCGTGGCAATGAAGAAAAAATGAAAGAAGCATATGAAACGCTGTTTTCTCAGGCGGAAGCCGAACTTACTGATATTGCCTGGTCTGAGTATGATGATGTTCTTTTTATCTCCAAAAGCATCGGTACAATCATTGCGGCGTCCTATGCACAGAAGTACGGATTAAAAAGTGCAAGGCATATCCTGTATACACCTTTATCGCAGACTTACCTTTTTGCACCAGACCATGCAGTCGGATTTATCGGAACGGCGGACCCATGGAGCGATACAAATGAGATTATCCGCCTCTCAAATGCAAACCATATTCCTATAGTTGTATACGAAGGATGCAATCATTCTCTCGAATGTACCGATACGCTGAGGAACATTGAAACTTTAAAGGATATCATGCAAAGAACAATGGATTTCTGCAAGGGAACTTTAAAAGGAAAGATAAAATGATTATCAGAGAATATCAATCAGCAGACTGCAAAGAATTGACAGAACTTTTTTATAATACGGTTCATACAGTAAACGCAAAAGATTACACAAAAGAACAATTAGAGGTGTGGGCGACAGGACAGGCAGATTTGAAAATGTGGAACCAATCGCTTCAAAGGCATTTCAGTATTGTTGCAGTTGATGATGATATCATCGTAGGATTTGGGGATATAGATAAGACAGGCTATCTTGACCGCTTATTTGTTCATTCAAGATATCAAAGAAAAGGAATTGCCACCGCTATTTGCAATCGGTTAGAGTCGGCAGTTCAAGGGAGCATAGTTACACATGCCTCTATTACAGCAAGACCTTTTTTTGAAAAAAGAGGATATAAAGTTATTAAAGAGCAGCAAGTAGAGCGGCAGGGAATCTTTCTAACGAACTTTGTTATGATTCATTTCTGTTGATTTTTATTCACTGCTTCTCTACAAGCGCCGCCTGTATTGTACGCACCTAAGGCAATTCCAATAATGCTTACAGCCTTAACTATGCCTTGCCCTGAACCGTTCTATTTGTTCTTCCGCATCTGTAATAGTATGTTCTGATTGAGTAAATTTGTACGATGTGGTGAAATATAATATTTATAAAAATAATTCGGGAGATTGTCAGGAGGGGCAATATGAAACTACAACTACAATTGAATGTAAATCATTTAAAATTGATTGCAATTATTGCCATGACGATAGA
>DKVI01000054.1:23657-29170 GCA_002491115.1 Lachnospiraceae bacterium UBA7182
GATTTGATTTATCCCGGTTTTCCGCCTGAACCAGGAGCAATGGCATTACATATTGTTGGGCGTCTAACAGCTCCGATCATGTGGTTTTTTGTGTGTGAAGGATATTATTACACGCATAATGTAAAAAAGTATATGTTGCGAATGGGAGTTTTTTCCATAATTTCGCATTTTGCATATTGCTTTGCATTTGGAATAAACCCAATTCCATTCAGTACAGGGATTTTTAATCAGACAAGCATTATGTATCCGCTTTTTGTTGCAGTCTTAGTCATGTGGGTGCAGGATAATGATTTGCCAATGAAGAATTGGGTAAAGAATATACTTATCTTTATGTTGGTTTGGAGCGCTTTCCCGGCAGATTGGAGCTGCATAGCAGTACTTTCAATATTGGGAATGTATAAGAAAAGAGGGAACCTAAAGGAACAGATAAAAGTAATGCTTTTGTATGTTGCGCTATATACAGTGGTATCGTTCTTTTTTGTAAGCAAGGTTTATGCTTTGGTACAGATCGGCGTTTTGTTGGTCTATCCTGTGTTAAGGCTATACAATGGCGAAAAAGGGAAGGCAAAATGGATGAAGTGGTTTTTTTATCTATATTATCCAATCCATTTGATCATCATTGGAGTACTTCGCATTTGTATTTATGGAGATGTCAGTTTATTGTTTTAGAGAAGGCTAAAACAGTTTGAAAACTTCAAGTTCGAAGAACTGTCAGGTAAGTGCAGATTCAATAATCCTATGTAAAAATACGCCATTTATTTCAGACTTTAAGCAATGGGAACACTTTTCCGAAAAGGGAGAAAATAAAAGCTCATATTCAGAAAGGGAAAAATGTGATAGATATTATGGTATTAAGGGAATATTTTACACAAGATACCATACTGATTTCTGAACACGCGAAACAGTGATGAAGGCGAATCAAGCCGTATTATAACGGCGTATATTCCCAGCACAGAGAAATTTGAAAAGGATCTGAAAACCAGAAAGGAGCATAAATTATGAGATGCACAAGCTGCAGAAGCGGATCGATGGAAGAAAACACAACGACTTATTTTGCACAATTGGAAAACTGCTATGTGATCATTGAAAATGTACCCTGCCTGAAATGTGTACAATGCGGAGATGTAGTATACAGAAGCTCTGTGATGGAAAATTTACTGAAAAAAGGACCCCAAAGATATTAAATCTTCAGGGTCCCGATTTCAGCTCGTCTTTAATAATTTTTGATTCTTCCCGGCCAATTATTTACTGTTTCTCAGCCAGCGCCGCCTGCGCTGCCGCAAGTCTTGCGATCGGCACGCGATACGGTGAACAGGATACATAATTCAATCCAACCTTATGGCAGAACTCCACGGAGGACGGATCGCCGCCATGTTCGCCGCAGATACCCAGTTTGATATCCGGTCTGGTGGAGCGTCCTAACTCTGCTGCCATCTTTACCAGCTTGCCTACGCCGGTCTGATCCAGTTTTGCGAACGGATCGGACTCGTAAATCTTTGCTTTATAATAGGAATCCAGGAACTTGCCCGCATCATCACGGGAGAAGCCAAAGGTCATCTGGGTCAGGTCGTTGGTACCAAAGGAGAAGAACTCTGCTTCCTGCGCGATCTCGTCTGCGGTCAGGGCAGCTCTCGGAATCTCGATCATTGTACCGATATGATACTGGATGTCGGAACCTTTCTCTTTCTTCACCAGCTCTGCTGTCTCTTCCACGATCTGTTTTACAAACTTCAGCTCTTTGCGTTCGCCAACCAGAGGGATCATGATCTCAGGTACGATATCGAACCCTTCTTCTCTCTCCACTTCGATTGCCGCTTCCATAACCGCACGGGTCTGCATCTTCGCAATTTCCGGATAGGTAACTGCCAGACGGCATCCACGGTGGCCCATCATCGGGTTAAACTCATGCAGCTCATCGCATTTTGCCTTGACGTCTTCTACGGTCAGGCCCATATCTGCTGCCAGCGCTTTGATATCTTCTTCGTTGGTAGGCACAAACTCATGCAGAGGCGGATCCAGATAACGGACAGTCATCGGTCTGCCCTTCAGAGCCTTATACATAGCCTTGAAGTCTTCCTTCTGGAACGGAAGCAGTTCCATCAGAGCGGCTTCCCTCGCTTCCTGATTGTCGGAAAGGATCATCTTGCGGATCTTCGGGATTCTCTCCGGATCGAAGAACATATGCTCGGTACGGCACAGGCCGATCCCTTCTGCGCCCAGACGGACTGCATTGGCTGTATCTGCCGGGGTATCCGCGTTGGTGCGCACGCTTAAGCGGCGGAACTTGTCTGCCCATCCCATGATTCTCTGGAAGTTGCCGGTGATGGTCGCCTCTTTGGTGGGAATATCGCCTTTGTAGATCTTTCCACTGGTACCGTCCAGAGAAATATAATCCCCTTCCACAAAACGGTATCCGCCCAGCTCAAACCATTTCTCTTCTTCATTAATCTTGATCTCGCCGCATCCGGATACACAGCAGGTTCCCATACCACGGGCCACAACGGCTGCATGGCTGGTCATACCGCCGCGGACAGTCAGGATACCCTGCGCCGCATGCATACCCTCGATATCCTCCGGGGAAGTCTCCAGACGCACAAGGATGACTCTTTCTCCTGCCTCGTTGGCAGCTTTCGCTTCTTCAGCGGTAAAATAAACTTTACCTGCCGCAGCGCCCGGGGATGCCGGAAGTGCCTGTCCGATCACTTCGCCTGCTTTTAACGCAGCCGCGTCAAAGGTCGGATGCAGAAGCTGATCCAGAGATTTTGCTTCAATACGCAGCACTGCCTCTTCCTGGGTAATCATACCGTCATCCACCATATCGCAGGCGATCTGAAGCGCTGCAGGCGCTGTCCTTTTACCGTTACGGGTCTGGAGGAAATACAGCTGTCCTTCCTGGATCGTAAATTCCATATCCTGCATATCGCGGTAATGGTTCTCCAGCTTTTGAGCGATCTTCATAAACTGATCATAGCACTCGGGAAGATCTTCTTTTAACTTGGTAATCGGCTGAGGCGTACGCACGCCTGCCACCACGTCCTCGCCCTGGGCATTGATCAGGTATTCGCCAAAAATACCTTTCTCGCCGGTGGACGGGTTACGGGTAAACGCAACGCCGGTACCGGAAGTATCGCCCATGTTGCCGAATACCATCGCCTGTACGTTGACCGCGGTTCCCCAGTCTCCGGGGATATCGTTCATACGGCGGTATACGATGGCGCGGGGGTTGTCCCAGGAACGGAACACTGCCTTGACAGCACCCATAAGCTGCTCTTTCGGCTCCTGGGGAAAATCCTCCTGCTTTGCTTCTTTATAAACTGCTTTAAAACGGCTAATCAGCTCTTTTAAATCGTCTGCCGTCAGCTCTGTATCGTATTTTACCCCTTTTGCCTCTTTCACTTCATCAATGATTTTCTCGAAATAAGACTTTGGTACTTCCATAACCACGTCCGAATACATCTGGATAAAACGGCGGTAAGAATCATAGGCAAATCTTGGATTGCCGGTTTTTTTTGCGAAACCTTCCACAGACACATCATTTAAGCCAAGGTTCAGGATTGTGTCCATCATACCCGGCATGGAAGCCCGCGCACCGGAACGTACGGATACCAGAAGCGGATCTTCCGTATCTCCGAACTTTTTGCCCTGAAGTCCCTCCAGGAATACAAGCGCAGCCATGATCTGCTCCTGCACTTCCGCCGATATCTGCTCGCCGTTCTCATAGTAATCGGTACAAGCCTCTGTCGTTACTGTAAATCCCTGCGGGATCGGTAAACCCAGATTCGTCATCTCAGCCAGGTTAGCCCCTTTTCCACCCAGCAGGTTCCTCATGCTGGCATCTCCTTCTTTAAAAAGATATACCCATTTTGCCATTACATGTCCTCCTAAATATAGTAATATAAAAACGATAAAAAAGCGCATCGTGTGACCGTAGTCTTCTATGCGCACATAATTATCATACCATATTTTGGAGTAAAGTCAATGAGTTTTTTGTACCGTTTTCACAATTATTCATAAAATTTTCCGCATATTTTCGTTATAATTTTAACAATCCGACCGGTACCGTCAAAAAAAGACAGGCAGTTTGTCGCCGCCTGTCTTTTTTCCTGTTATTCTATCTGTAAGTATCCCTTTTTAATACAAGATGCTTCGGAACGCCGTTCACCATCAGAGGTGTCAGTTCGCCCATGATCAGAGGACGCGCATAATCCACATATCCCTGAAGCACGTCGGTGCCGTCCTCGGAGATCCACTCTGCCGGTACCGGCTTCTCAACATTCGCGATCTGATGAATGTCATGGATGCCATAGGTCACTTCGTAAGGACTCCTCTTAGTCACTTCAATGGTGATCATCATGCCGGTCTTGCCCTCGTCTGCCGCCTTGCATGCCAGATATCCTACGTTGAACGCTTCGTTGATATCTGCCAGGGAAGCGATATGGGTAGCGGCTCTTTGCAGGGTAGAGAACTCTACCGCACGGGTCTTAAGACCCGTATCAGCCGCAATCTTGTTGGCAAGTGTAACTGCACAGCCGGATAACTGCTTGTGTCCAAAAGCGTCCACAAAGTCGGAACCGCCACCCAGTTCGCATACAAAACGTCCGTCTGCCAGCTTAACGCCTTCGGAAACGGCTACGACTACGGAACTCTTCTTAACGGAGAGATCTTTGATCCTCGCCAGGAAATCATCATAATCGAATGTCTTCTCCGGCAGATAGATCAGATCCGGGCCTTCACAGTCCTCGTCTCTGGAAAGCGCTGCCGCTGCAGTCAGCCATCCTGCGTGGCGACCCATGATCTCGCAGATCAGTACCGTAGGCTTCTCGATACCGAAGGAAGAATTGTCGCGGATAATCTCTTTTAAGGAAGCCGCGATATATTTTGCAGCCGAACCATAACCCGGACAGTGGTCTGTGATCGGAAGGTCATTGTCGATCGTCTTGGGAACGCCCATAAATCTCTGGGGTTTACCTTTCATCGCCGCATAGTCGGACAGCATCTTGATTGTGTCCATGGAATCGTTGCCGCCGATGTAGAACAGGCACTCGATCTCATATTTGTCCATGATCTCAAACATTTTGTCATATACTTCTTCGTTGCCCTCGATCTTGGGAAGTTTATAACGGCAGGAGCCGAGGAAAGCAGAAGGCGTTCTCTTTAAGAGTTCCACATCCGCATCATTTTTCACATATTCGGACATATCTACGATATCCTCTGCCAAAAAGCCCTGGATACCATGATGCATTCCGTAAATTTTCTTTGCGCCCAGCTCTTTGGCTGCCGCAAATACCCCTGCAAGGGAAGAGTTGATAACCGCTGTCGGTCCGCCGGACTGACCGACGATGATATTTCCTTTCATAATCGTACCTCCGTGTTAGATTAGTTGTATACAGGAAAGCCGCGGCGCGGCTTGATTCCTGGGTGTATTTTACCATATTTGTAAATAAGAGACAAGGCTGATTTTCTATTTTACGCTTCCTCAAAGCTGCCAAAGTTACTTTTCATGGGGTGGGGAA
>DKVI01000024.1 GCA_002491115.1 Lachnospiraceae bacterium UBA7182
TAGTAAGCGATGAATAACACACCGTTCCAAAAGTTCTTTCCGATCTGAGATAATACAGTAAATAAACAGTAAATGACTCCTTTATCTATTTTCAGATCTGGATGCTGTCGCATCATTCTACGTTTCATGTCCAAAGGTAGTCAATCACTGTATTTTACTACTTTGGGAGGAACAACTTATGCGTAATAAGCGAAGGACAGATGAAGAATGGCTGTTATTGATTCAGGAATGCCGCAGCAGCGGGCTCTCTGACCGTGCCTGGTGCGAACAGAATGATATCTCCATCCATACTTTTTATAATACTGTCACAAGACTGAGAAAGAAAGCATGTATGATACCAGAGACAGCCGGGCCAACAATGGATGATTCACCTGAGATTGTACCATTATCACTTGTCGAAGAATCCCGTGCACAAATGCCTGATCCAACTAGGCCGTGGCCAGCAGATGTTGCATCATTGGGTGAAGCACTGACGATTATGGTTAACGGCTGTAAAGTTGCAGTCAATAATAATGCTGGCAGAGATGTGATTTATAATACGATATCCGCTCTGCGGGAGCTTTGATCGGCGATCTGTCCAGAGTACAGAAAATCTATCTGGTTACGGGCCGGACGGATATGAGGAAATCCTTTGATGGACTCATGGCAGTCATCCGGGATAACTTCCAGATGGACCCCTTCTCCAATGCAGTCTTTCTGTTCTGTGGGCGTAAAAAAAATACGATGAAAGCGCTCTACTTCGACCGGGACGGATTCGTGCTCCTGCAGAAGCGCCTGGATAACGGGAAGTTCCAGTGGCCCCGCAACGCTTCTGAAGTCAGGCCCCTGACCAGGCAGGAATTCCGCTGGCTGATGGAAGGACTTTCCATTGACCAGCCGAAAGCAATACAGCCGGTAAAAGGCAAAGATTTTTGATTTGTGCAATATGTAGATTTTGAAAAATTTTTCTATAGCCGGAACTGCTTTCTGACGGAAGATATCCACAGATGTGGAATCATGGGGATGGTTGTCCGGGGATCGTTATGCACAACTTCATAGTGATGTGTATAACTTCGCAGAAAAACTCCCAAACCCGCTGATTTTTGAAGATAAAAAAGCTCCTTTTGATTCGTCATAATGCCAGTCCATTTTTGAGTGGTATTTGCGATCATTCCGCCCTTTTAGTACAATAAATGTATCTTAAAAGAGGGGGGAATTCATGGTGGATCCAAAAGGACAGAACATACTTTTTCGCAGCCAGCTGGAACAAAAAGATCTTATGATCCAGATGCTTTCTGAACGGCTAAATGAAAAAGATGAAACGATCACTGACCTGAAAGAAACAATCAAAGATCTAAAAGAAACGATTGCCGGTCTTCAGGAAACACTGAATGAATTCCAGCGAAAACTCTTCGGTACGGGCAGCGAGAAAACAAAACAGGATGAAAAAACCGAAGATGAAAAACCAGAAGAAATAGAGACAATAACTGTAAAAAGTCATAAAAGAACAACACGTAAAGCAAAGGCTACACGTGAAGACCAGTATGGAAACCTTCCAATCCGCAAAGAAGTAATCCCTCTATCGGAAGAAGATAAGCACTGCCCATACTGTAATTCCCTGATGGGGTATGTAGCCGAAACTTTTGTCCGGGAAGAACTTCGGATCACACCTGCGAAGGTGGAACGAATTCATTATTACCAGGAAAAATGGCAGTGCCCGGAATGCAGAAAAGATAGTGACGGGACATTCGTAGAATCCAAAGCGCCTACCGCTTTAATTCCGCACAGCCCGGCCTCCCCATCCATGGCCGCATATGTTGCAATGGAAAAGATTGGCCTGGCAATGCCTTATTACCGTCAGGAGTTTCTGATGAAGCAGCTGGGATTTACACTGCCAAGGGAAACCATGGCAAACTGGATCATTTATGTCGCTGGGAACTATTTCTACCCGATTTATGGACGGCTGCATGAAGAACTTTTAAAGCGTGACCTGGTGCATGTAGACGAGACAACATGTCAGGTCCTGCGTGAGAAGGGACGCACCGCGGAGCAGACATCCTATATGTGGCTATATACAACCGGAAATGATGCCCTCACACCGATCGTCCTCTATAATTACCAGCCAAGCCGTAAAGGATCCTGTGCACAGAACTTTCTGGAGGGATTTCATGGACTGGTACAGTGTGACGGATACCAGGGTTACAACAGGCTGGAAGATGTCACATTGGTATGCTGTCTTGCACATGCAAGACGGAAGTTCTTCGAGGCCGTTCCAGCAGCCAGGCGAAAAAAGCTGAAGCTTTTGGACATCAACTCTGATGTGGCAATCGAGGATACCGGCCTTCCGGATGAAGAAGAAGCAAAACAGCTGCTTCCGGCAGAAATCGGACTGCTGTACTGCAATAAACTCTTCTATCTGGAGCGTACACTGAAGGATCTGGATCCCGAGGAACGGAAACAGCAAAGAGCCGTTTTGGAACAGCCTGTATGGGACCAGTTCTGGAACTGGCTGGATACCCTTCATCCAACTGGCCAAAGCAAGCTTGGGAAAGCGGTGAACTATGCCCAAAACCATCACGACACACTGATGAATTATCTGCTGGATGGCAGATGTGAGATCTCGAACAACCGGGCCGAGCGGAAGGCCAAAAGCTATGCGATCGGACGGAAAGCCTTCCTGTTCCACACATCAGAGGCCGGTGCCGGAGCAAGTGCGGTGATGTACAGCATCGTGGAAACAACAAAAGCAAACAATCTGAATATTTTCCAGTACCTCTATACGGTACTTCTGTATATGCCGGATTACATGAATTCGTCCGCAGGCATAGAGCAGCTGATGCCATGGAGTGACTTTATAAAGGAGCAATGTTCAGGGCTAATTGATGTGGAATCTAATGTTCCGGAAAATAGAATTCCCCTGCCACTTAGGTAGCAGAGGAACTGATAGTAAATGGTAGTCGTTTACTGCTTTAACTGCATTTAGGAAAAGGGTAGGCGGTGTGTTGTTCATCGCTTAC
>DKVI01000086.1 GCA_002491115.1 Lachnospiraceae bacterium UBA7182
TTTTGACACCTACATCATATAATAAGGCGGAAAGAATCAAGGCTAAAAATGAGCACAGAGAACCGGAAGAGCTTCCCCATATATCAGCGCATATATTAAGGCATACAGCGTGTACCAGGACGGCAGAATCAGGAATTGAACCGAAGACATTGCAATATATCATGGATCATTGCTTTTTAGGCAGTGGTCCGTCATATATCTGGGATTTGTCATAAAATTGTCATAAAATCATGTTTAAGATAAAATTGTAATATTAAGAATCCCTTATACATAAGGAAATTTAAATTTTTTCACAGAAAATTAGCACTCACCTCTTGACATTGCTAATAATCAGTGTTATATTCGATATAGAACAAACAAATACGATAACTACCAGGAGGCGCTATATGAATTTTCAGAAATTTACGCAGAAATCCATCCAGGCTGTGAACGACCTGGAGAAAGTGGCTCTGGAATACGGGAACCAGGAGATCGAGCAGGAGCATCTGCTTTACAGCCTGCTGACCCAGGAAGAGAGCCTGATCGCCAGACTGATTGCCAAGATGGACATAGACAGTACTTTATTTAAAGAAAGAGTCGAGGAAGCACTGAATAAAAGGGTGAAAGTATCCGGCGGACAGCCCTATGTAGGGCAGTATTTAAACCGGGCTTTGATCAGTGCGGAGGATGAGGCGAAACGGATGGGAGATGAATATGTCTCTGTAGAACACCTGTTTTTGTCCATGTTAGACAATCCCAGTCCGTCCATGAAGGCATTTTTAAAGGAGAACGGTATTACCAGAGACCGGTTTTTACAGGTTCTTTCCACAGTCCGGGGTAATCAGCGTGTAACAAGCGACAATCCGGAAGCAACCTATGATACTTTAAATAAATACGGTTATGATCTGGTGGAACGCGCCAGGGAGCAGAAACTCGACCCGGTCATCGGAAGAGACGCGGAGATTCGCAATGTGATCCGTATTTTGTCAAGAAAGACCAAAAATAATCCGGTGCTGATCGGCGAGCCGGGCGTGGGCAAGACCGCCGTGGTGGAGGGGCTGGCCCAGAGGATTGTCCGGGGGGATGTGCCGGAAGGATTAAAAGATAAGATCGTCTTTGCGCTGGATATGGGCGCGCTGGTGGCAGGCGCCAAATACCGGGGGGAGTTTGAGGAACGTTTAAAGGCAGTTCTGGAAGAAGTGCGCAAGAGCGAAGGACGTATTATCCTGTTTATCGATGAGCTGCACCTGATCGTGGGTGCGGGCAAGACAGACGGGGCCATGGATGCGGGAAATATGTTAAAGCCTCTGCTGGCCCGGGGCGAGCTGCACTGTATCGGCGCGACGACGCTGGATGAATACCGGCAGTATATTGAGAAAGATGCGGCGCTGGAGCGAAGGTTCCAGCAGGTTCTGGTGGACGAGCCGACGGTGGAAGATACGATCTCTATCCTAAGAGGGCTGAAAGAGCGCTATGAAGTTTTCCACGGAGTGAAAATTACGGATTCTGCCCTGGTGTCGGCGGCGTCACTGTCTCATCGCTATATATCCGAACGTTTCCTTCCGGATAAAGCCATTGATCTGGTGGACGAAGCATGCGCCCTGATCAAGACAGAACTGGATTCCATGCCTACGGAACTGGACGAACTGCGCCGGAAAGTATTGCAGTTGGAGATCGAGGAAGCGGCGCTGAAAAAAGAGACCGACCGCTTAAGCCAGGACCGCTTAGAGTCCCTCCAGAAAGAGCTGGCCGATCTTCGGGATGAATTTAACAATAAAAAAGCCCAGTGGGATGACGAGAAACACTCCGTGGAGCGGCTGAGCCGGCTCCGGGAGGAGATTGAAAGTGTTAATAAGCAGATCCAGGCCGCCCAGCAGGGGTATGATCTGGAGAAAGCCGCCCAGCTTCAGTACGGGCAGCTTCCCCAACTGCAAAAACAGCTTTCAGAGGAAGAAGAAAAGGTTAAAAAACAGGATCTCTCCCTGGTGCATGAAAGCGTGACGGACGAAGAGATCGCCAGGATTATCTCCCGCTGGACCGGTATCCCCGTGGCGAAGCTTACGGAGAGCGAGCGGAATAAGACCCTTCACCTGGATGAAGAACTGCATAAGCGTGTGATCGGACAGGAAGAAGGCGTGCAGAAAGTGACCGACGCGATCATCCGTTCCAAAGCAGGCATCAAAGATCCGGGGAAACCCATTGGTTCCTTCCTGTTTTTAGGTCCCACCGGCGTGGGTAAGACAGAACTTGCCAAGACGCTGGCAGCCAGCCTCTTTGACGACGAGCAGAACATGGTCCGGATCGATATGAGCGAGTATATGGAAAAATATTCCGTATCCCGCCTGATCGGAGCGCCTCCCGGGTATGTAGGCTATGAAGAAGGCGGTCAGTTGACGGAGGCAGTCCGCAGACGCCCTTACTCGGTAGTGCTTTTCGACGAGGTGGAAAAAGCGCACCCGGATGTGTTTAATGTGCTTTTACAGGTGCTGGATGACGGAAGAATCACCGATTCCCAGGGAAGGACCGTGGACTTTAAAAATACAATCCTGATCATGACCTCCAATATCGGTTCTTCTTATCTGCTGGATGGCATCGACGAACAGGGGAATATCCGTCCGGAGTGCGAGGCCCGGGTGATGGACGAACTGCGCAGCCATTTCCGTCCGGAATTTTTAAACCGTCTGGATGAAACGATTCTGTTCAAACCGCTGACCAGGGATGACATCGGACATATCGTGGATCTGCTGCTTACAGACCTGAACGTAAGGCTGGCGGAAAAAGAACTTACGCTGGAGTTGACAGATAAAGCAAAATCATATATTGTGGAAAACGGTTATGATCCTGTCTACGGTGCGCGGCCGCTGAAGCGCTATATCCAGAAATATGTGGAGACAATGGCGGCAAGGCATATCCTGTCCGGCCAGGTACAGGCAGGAAGCGTGATGGTAGTGGATCAGGAAGCAGGCGGACTTGTGATCCGCACGAAAGGAGTATAAGATGCCCAATGACCCCATGATGCTTTTAAGCTATGTAAACACACAACTTCGGGATTTCTATCCGGATCTGGAAAGCTTCTGCAAGGCCCAGGACGCGGATCCGGATGTCCTTGTGTCCAAACTTGCATCGATTGACTACCGGTATGACAAAAATTTAAACCGTTTTGTGTAAAAAATGATTGACAGTCCCATCCGCCTGTGCTAAAATAGGTAAGGTTATGAAATGAAAGAAGAGTATCCACTCTCACCTTGGCACAGGCGGTGACCCGGGTTCATACAGAAAATCTTATACGGGTCAGGATGTATGGTGCGAAGAAACCATGACAGTTTCCCGTTTCGATTGTCTTGCGTGTTAAGTGGATAGTTTTCTATCCACTTTTATTTATGTGCGGAGGTGTAGAACTATTAGCGAATTAATGATTAATGAGCAGATCCGGGACCGTGAAGTCCGCGTGATCGGCCGGGATGGAGAGCAGTTAGGCATTATGCCTGCCAGTGAGGCGATGAGATTGGCGAGGGAGGCAGAGCTGGACTTGGTAAAGATTGCTCCTACAGCGAAACCGCCGGTATGTAAGATTATTGATTACGGAAAATACCGTTATGAGCTGGCGAGAAAAGAGAAGGAAGCAAGGAAAAAACAGAAAACCATCGAAATCAAAGAAGTTCGTCTATCTCCGAATATTGACGACAACGACCTGAATACGAAAGTGAATGCAGCCAGAAAGTTTATTCAAAAGGGTGACAAGGTAAAGGTGACCCTTCGCTTCCGCGGGCGTGAGATGGCCCATGTACAGAGCAGCAAAAAGATACTGGATGTGTTTGCCGAGAAGATGACGGATATTGCGGTTGTCGACAAGGCCCCGAAGATGGAGGGCCGCAGTATGACTATGTTTTTAACTGAAAAACGTTAAAATACTGCTACTTTTGCAATGTAGAAAGTAGCGCAATCTATTTTAGAAATTTACAGGAGGAATCAACATATGCCAAAGGTAAAGACAAGCAGAGCAGCTGCAAAACGTTTCAAGAAAACCGGAACCGGACAGTTGAAAAGAATGAAAGCTTATAAAAGCCATATCTTAACTAAAAAATCTCAGAAGAGAAAAAGGAATCTCAGAAAAGCGGCGATCACAGACGCATCCAATGTAAAGAACATGAAGAAGATTTTACCGTATTTATAAGGTTTGGACAGTTAAGGAGGAAAAAAGATGGCAAGAGTTAAAGGCGGGTTAAACGCCAGAAAAAAACACAATAAAGTATTGAAACTTGCAAAAGGTTACAGAGGAGCAAGGAGCAAACAGTACAGGGTTGCCAAGCAGTCTGTGATGAGAGCCCTTACCAGCGCCTATGCAGGACGTAAGCAGAGAAAACGCCAGTTCAGGCAGTTATGGATCGCCCGGATCAATGCGGCAGCCCGCATGAACGGTCTGTCTTACAGCAGATTTATGTACGGCCTTAAGAATGCCGGAGTTGAGATGAACAGGAAGATCCTTGCGGATATGGCAGTGAATGATGCAGCAGCTTTCACAAGCCTGGCAGAAGTTGCCAAAAATGCGCTGAACAGTTAAGGATTATTTGTACAAAAGCCCTTGGGTTTTCTGCCGTACGGCAGATCTCCGAGGGCTTCCTCTATAGATATAAAGTTGCGGAACTTGTATAGGAGAAATGGGACATGACAAAAATAGAGATTATTTCCGGTTTTTTAGGGGCCGGTAAGACGACATTAATCAAGAAGATGTTAAAAGAAGCATTTGCCGGAGAAAAGATTGTTCTGATCGAGAATGAGTTCGGAGAGATCGGCATCGACGGCGGCTTCTTAAAAGAGGCCGGTGTGCAGATCACAGAGATGAACTCCGGATGTATCTGCTGTTCTCTGGTCGGCGATTTCGGAACAGCTTTAAAAGAGGTCATAGAAACGTATGCGCCGGACCGTATTCTGATCGAGCCTTCCGGTGTGGGCAAACTGTCGGATGTGACAAAAGCGGTGCAGGGCGTGGCGGCCCACGAGCCTGTGGAGCTGAACAGTTCCATCACGGTGGTTGACGGGCAGAAATGCAAAATGTATATGAAAAATTTCGGAGAGTTTTTCAATAATCAGATTGAACATGCAGGTACGATCGTGATCAGCCGCAGCCAGAAGATGTCGGAGGACAAACTGGAAGCGTGCGTGAATATGTTAAAAGAAAAGAACGGCACGGCCACCATCATCACCACGCCCTGGGACGAGTTAAAAGGCGAACAGATTCTGGCGGCCATACAGCACCAGGATCTGATTCTGAAAGAAGAGGTGGAGCATCTGCATGCCCATGACCACGATCACGAGGAACACGACCATGATCACGGTCATCACGACCACGAAGGCCACGACCATGACCACAGCCATCACGACCACGAGGGCCACGACCATGACCATAGCCATCACGACCATGATCACGGCCATCACGATCACGGAGACGACTGCGGCTGTCATGACCATCATCACCACCACCATCATGCGGATGAAGTGTTCGCAAGCTGGGGACAGGAGACGCCGCATAAATACGGCGAAGAAGAACTGCTCGGTATCTTAAAGAAGCTGTCTGAGGATGATGAGTGCGGGATTATCCTGCGCGCCAAAGGCATTGTACCGTGTACGGACGGAAGCTGGCTGCACTTTGATATGGTTCCTGAGGAATTTGAGGTTCGCAGAGGAGAGGCGGATTATACCGGACGTCTTTGTGTCATCGGTTCCCATCTGAATGACGAAGAACTTAAGAAACTGTTTGGACTTTCTTAACAGAGGTGGATGACGATGAAAATTCCCGTATTTGTGATCCATGGATTCCTGGAGAGCGGAAAGACCCGTTTTGCGATGGAAACCCTGGCGGATGAATATTTTTCCGACGGGGAGCGCAATCTGGTCATAGCCTGTGAGGAAGGAATCGAGGAGTACGACGAAGAGATATTAAAGGAAGCCAACGCGACCCTGGTGGTACTGGAAGATAAAAGTGAGTTTAACGAAACATTCCTGACCGAGTGCCAGAAAAAATACAAGTCGACGCAGATCGTGGTGGAATATAACTGTATGTGGGGGCTGGATTATCTGCGGGATATGTATATGCCCAAAGGCTGGTTTGTGGCTCAGGTGATTACGACCGTGGACGCCTCTACCTTTGATATCTATCTGAAAAATATGAAGTCGGTATTTATGGAGATGGCCAAAGACTCAGATCTGATCCTCTTCAACCGCAGTACGGAAGACACACCCGCGGCAGTCTATAAAAGGAATATGCGTGCCGTCAATCCCAAAGCACAGGTGGTCTTTGAGAAAGAGGACGGTTCGCAGCTTGCGTTTGAAGAAGAAATGCCGTTTGATGTGAATGCAGATGTGATTGAGATCGAAGATGTGGATTATGGCATCTGGTATATAGACGCCATGGAACATCCGGAAAAATACGACGGAAAGACGGTGAAGTTCACAGGGATGGTCTATAAAGGTAAACGACTGCCCGAGGGCTATTTCGTACCGGGTCGCATGGCTATGACCTGCTGTGCGGACGATACGACCTTTATTGGTTTTTTGTGTAAATCTTCTTATGTAGACCGTCTGAAGCTTAAGCAGTGGGTAACTGTCACGGCGAAAATCCATGTGGAGAAGCGCACGGAATACAGCAATGAGGAAGGCGTTGTGCTTCACAGCACCAATATCAAAAGCGCCGTAAAGCCGGAGGAAGAACTGGTATATTTTTAAAGAAAAAGGGGAATACTGCCCGCGGGCGGTATTCCCTGTTAGATTCTTTACTTATTTTTTGCGAATAGAACTTTTAGTATGTTGATTGCCAGCGTCTTTTCTTCGGGGGTGCGGTCGTGCATAAGCTGGATCAACAGGTTCATGCTGGTATCATCCGTAGCGATGACATAATCAGCCAACAGGAAATCGATCGTAACGCCCAGACGATTTACAACTTTCACCAGCTTGTCCAGGGTAAGGCTTCTCTCGCCTCTCTCAATCTGGCCAATATAAGCGGTAGACACTCCAACTTCTTCTGCCAGCTTCTCCTGAGTCAGGTTTAGTCTTAGACGTTCTTCACGAATCCTTTTTCCTAATGCATGATAATCCATTTTTTTACCTTCCTTTCAAAAACTGGGTCTATGATTTATAATACTTTGAAAGATACCCTAATTAGAATCTACGGAGAGTAGTATTTTGAATACTTTACAAAATATTTGACATTTTTGTCAAATTGGAGTATGATGAAACCGCGGAATGTACGTCGTCTGTTTAGAACCATTAAAAAAATTGTAGAATATACAAAAAAGGTATTGACGAACACTTTTTTCGGTGATATAATATCTATCGTTGAGTCGATAAGAGACGCAACGGTTTGCGGAAGTGTCGGAATTGGCAGACGAGCAAGACTAAGGATCTTGTGACCGTTAGGTCGTGTGGGTTCAAGTCCCATCTTCCGCATACAGAGAGTATGGCTCTGTAGAAAAATTTCATACGGTTTGCGGAAGTGTCGGAATTGGCAGACGAGCAAGATTCAGGTTCTTGTGAGCGTTACGCTCGTGAGGGTTCAAGTCCCTTCTTCCGCATCAAATGGCACAAAGTCGGGTCTGGAGATTCGGGTTTGTGTTTTTTTGTACGAATGATAAAAATTTTAAAAATAAACAGTCAAAGGTTTTTACATGCCAAATAAAATGTTATAATGTGAATATATTTTTTATAGAAGCAACTGTAATCGTAGTATAGGAATAGAAAGGGATAATGTAATGACTACATTGGAAAATACAATTTCGATGCTGAAAGTATTACCTGAAGCTGATTTGATGGAAATCCAGAACTTTACAAGGAAGTTGTTCCAACGGCGTAGTGCTGACAATTGTTTCCATTCAGTCAGTGCTGAACAAATATTCAGTGATCTGGAAACTTCAAGGAAGCAGATATCCGAAGGCAAGTCCAAAGAAATGGGACAGGCAATAGATGGGATACGAAGGAAATATGGTTTATAAAGTAATTATTTCTGAATTGGCTGAATCTCAGCTTGACCATATTGTGTATTACATTTTGTATGAACTGAATAATCTACAGGCAGGTATCAGCATTCTGGAAGATGCCGAGGAAACAAAACAGCGGCTTTCTCATGTGGCAGGCAGTTTGAGACTTTGTGATCATCCCAGACTACATGAGTTGGGGTATAGAATGATTCACTTTAAGCATCACCAATACATTATGGTTTATAGGATTCAGGGTCATAAGGTCTATGTCGAAGGTATTTATCATGATTTGCAGGATTATGAGAATATTTTACGATAGGCGAAAAAAATTTTATTAAAATAACAGCATAAAGCTCAGAAGAGTGTATTCATTCTTCTGGGCTTTTTTTGGTGCAATTATCATAGGTATTCTTCGGAAAATTTCCGAAATAATTGAAGACACAACAGTATAGTAGAATAAGAAACCCTGAAAGAACGGAGGAAGAAGATGTCGAAGATAAAAAGCGAAAAACCGGACAAAGAAGTGTATGAGATCGCGATCTGCCTTTCCCGGATGTGGGGCGTTGCTGAAACGCTGGAGCCGCTTCCTAATGTGAGTTTTGAGACAGCCAGGGATGTGGTGATTGCATGGGCCGGGGAATTTTTGACTGGTGAGGAAAAGGATTTGGTGAAATTTTTTATCAGAAAGATAAAAGAAGAACAGATATAAAGCAGGTCAGACAGGTTTTACATATTCGATGACGTCCGAAACCGGGCAGTCGAGAATAAAGCACAGCGTATCCAACGTCTTGGTGGTGATCGCCTCCCCCTTTTTCATCCGGTGCAGGGTGTTGGCGGAGATGCCGTGCTTGAAGATCAGTTCATATTCGGTCATATCTTTACGGAACAACGTATTATAAAAAGGCTTATAAGAAATCAAGTGCAGAACCTCTCTTTCCTTATAAGAATAGAATAGCATAGTTAATTTGTTGACTATACTTAATATATTGAGTATAATGTAAAATATGGCTAAGATTTGTTTACCATGCACAGAAGATAAGGAGGGGATCAAATGGAAGGATATTCTTGAAGGGCAGAAATTTTACAGTTTCCGGGGATGCGTCGGAGGATGAGGGAGCTGAATCTGATGCCTGAGAAGAAATAATTTGCGGTAAAGGAGAAAAAGAAGGACATTATGAAGAAAGGAATGCTTAGAAAGTTTTTAACAGGACTACTGTGTGCTTCCATGCTGACTGTGAATGATGGAACGGCCGTGGTATTTGCAGCAACGGCAGAAAACGTGCAGGAGGAGAAAGACACAAAAGAGACAGAACCTGTCGCAGAGGATACGGAGAAAGCAGAGCCTGCTGCGGAAAATAAAGAAGGACAAGACGAACCATTTGCCGATGAGGAAAATCCTGAAGGCATGACATATGATTTAGTCCAGGAAGGGGAAGCAGGGACAGACGGAACAGATGAAAATCTTGAAGATGCTGAATATACATATACCCTGAACGAGGACGGGACAGCGACTGTTACAAAGTACAAAGGAGAAGGCGGAGAAGTTATAATCCCGGAAATGATAGATGGACACAGCGTGAGTGCGATAGGGGATTCTGCGTTTAGATGGTGCAGTGGATTAACAAACGTGACGATCCCTGACAGTGTGACTGTGATCGGGGATGCCGCGTTTGAATGGTGTGAAAAATTAACAAGTGTGACGATCCCTGACAGCGTGATAAACATAGGGGATTTTGCATTTAACTGGTGCAGCGGGTTAACAGGCGTGACATTCTCCGGCAGTGTGATAAGCATAGGAAGTTCTGCGTTTAACAGCTGCAGTGGCTTGACAAGTGTGACAATTCCGGACAATGTGATGAGTATAAAGGGTAATGCGTTTAATAATTGTAGTGGATTAATAAGTGTAAAGATTCTGAGCAGCGAGACGAATATAGAGAAGTTTGCATTTAATGACTGCAGCGGCTTAAAAAGCGCAGGACCGTTAGGAGGAGGCTATAATTTTGAATTTGGGTGGAAAGAAAGTATACCCAGTAATGCATTTGACAGCTTTAGCAGTTTGACAAGCGTGACGATCCCGGACGGTGTAACAAGTATAGGGCAGTATGCGTTTCATAATTGCAGTGAATTAGCGAGTGTGACAATGCCGGGCAGCGTGACGAGTATAGGGATGGCAGCGTTTTCGGGTTGTGACAATTTAACGAGCGCAGGGCCGACCGGAGGAAACTATGGCTATAAATTTGAATGGGACGAAACTATACCTGATAATGCATTTTATGATTGCAGTGGCTTGACCAGTGTAACGATACCAGGAAGCGTGACAAGTATAGGATATAACGCGTTTTCGGGCTGTAGTAGTTTAACAAGTGCAGGGCCAGTCGGAGGTGAGTATGATTATAAATTCGGATGGGAAAATAATATACCAGATCGCGCATTTGTCGGTTGCAGCGGCTTGGCAAGCGTGACAATTCCGGGGAACGTGACAAGTATAGGGTCGTCTGCATTTTCCGGCTGCAGCAGCTTAACGAGCGTGACAATTCCGGGGAGCGTGACAAGTATAGGGTGGCTTGCATTTTCCGGCTGCAGCAGCTTAACGAGTGCGGGGCCAATTGGAGGCGGTTATAATTACGAATTTGGATGGCAAGAAAATATACCAGGTTATGCGTTTTATAACTGCAGCAGCTTAACGAGCGTGGCGATTCCAAGTAGTGTGACAAGTATAGGGAGTTCTGCGTTTGAAGGTTGCAGTTGCTTAACGGGCGTGGAAATACCGAGCGGCGTAATAAGTATAGGAGATTCTGCATTTAAGAATTGCAGCAGCTTAACGAGTGTGGCGATTCCGAGTAGCGTGACAAGTATAGGGAATTCTGTGTTTGAAGGCTGTAGTGGTTTAACGGGCATGGAAATACCAGGCGGCGTAATAAGTATAGGATACTCTGCATTTAAGAATTGCAGCGGCTTAACGAGTGTGAAGATACCGGCAAGTGTAATGAGTATAGGGAACATATTTGATGGTTGCAGTGGTTTGACAAGTGCAGGTCCAATAGGAGGAGGCTATGCTTATGAATTCGGTTGGGAAGAAAGTATACCAGATTCAGCGTTTTCTGGCTGCAGCAGCTTAACAAGCGTGGAAATTCCAGGTAAAGTGACGAGCATAGGAGGGGGCGCGTTTTCTGGCTGCAGCAGTTTGACAAGCTTGAAAATTCCGGACGGAGTGACGAGCATAGGAGGGGGCGCGTTTTCTGGCTGCAGCAGTTTAACAAGCTTGAAAATTCCGGACGGGGTGACGAGCATAGAGGACTATACATTTTCCGGCTGCAGCAGTTTAACAAACATGGAAATTCCAGACGGAGTGACGAGTATAGGGATTCGAGCTTTCTTAAATTGCAGCGGTTTGACAAGCCTGAAGATTCCCGTCGGCGTGACAAGTATAAAGTACGCATTTGAAGGCTGCAGCGGTTTAAAAAATGCAGGCCCGGCAGGGGGCGGTTATGCTTATGAGTTTGGATGGAAAGAAACGATACCAGATTATGCATTTTCCGGCTGTAACGGTTTGACAAGCGTAGAAATTCCGGACAGTGTGACGGGTATAGGCGATTCAGCGTTTTCCGGCTGCAGTGCTTTAATAAGCGTGGAAATTCCGGACAGTGTGACGGGTATAGGAATTTATGCGTTTGATGACTGCAGCAGTTTAACAAGCGTGACGATTCCCGCCAGCGTAACAAGTATAGAATGGGCATTTAGAGGGTGCAGCAGTTTAACAAGCGCAGGTCCAACAGGGGGCGGTTATGCTTATGAATTTGGATGGAAAGAAACGATACCAGATGAAGCATTTGCCGGCTGCTACGGGTTAACGAGTGTGGAGATTCCAGCTGGCATAACAAGCATAGGAGAAGATGCGTTCATATACTGCAGTGATTTAACAAATGTGAATATTCCGTTTGGTGTAACGAGTATAGGGAGCGGTGCATTTTCCGTCTGCAGCGGATTAACTAATATAAAGATTCCGACCAGCGTAACAAATATAGGGGACTATGCGTTTTTGCGCTGCGAGGGGTTGGAAAATGTGGATATTCCAGTCAGCGTAGAAATCCTCGGTAACTCTGCATTTTATCGGTGTGAGAATTTGTCGGCAGTCAAAATTTTTAATGCGTCTTGTGAAATTCTTGATTTTGATGACGGAGAGACCTCACCTGGTGATACTATACCGGAAAACGTAACTATATATGGTTATGCAAATTCTACGGCTGCATCCTACGCGAAACAATATAACAGAAAATTTGTTTCTTTTGAGTCAATAGAAGCGATACCTGCCGCACTGACAGTTTTAAAAGGAAAAACAGAATATAAAACAGGAGACATTCTCAATGTAGATGATATCACTGCAACCATCAGCTATACGGATGGAACTAAAAAAACAGTGACGGAAATTACAACCAATGTATCAGATATTGATATGTCTGTTGCGGGTAAAAAAAATCTGATTATTACCTGTCAGGAGGGTGATATAAGACTTGAAACAAATGTAGAAATTAATGTAAAAGACGCATCTGAGATTGTTGAACCCAAATCCTATACAGTTACCTTTGACGCAAACGGAGGTGCAGGATTAAGCGAAACAAGCAGGAATGTGGAGGAAGGAAAAACAATTGACCTGTTGCCGGAAATAAAACGGGATGGTTACACATTTACCGGCTGGTACAAAGAAGCTGAGTGTAAAAATAAGTGGAATTTCGAGACGGATGTTGTAACAGAAGATACGACGCTCTATGCGGGCTGGGAAGAAATAGAGATTAAATATACAGTCTCCTTCAACCTGCAGGGCCATGGAAGCATGGACAATATAAGCGTTGTCGCCGGAAACAGGATAGAGAAGCCATCAGATCCGGCAGCAGACGGTTATATTTTTACAGGCTGGTATAAGGACGTAACCTGCGCAATTCTGTGGGATTTTAACCGGGATACGGTGAGCGAAGACATGATTCTTTATGCCGGATGGAAGACAGACCCGGACTATGACGGTGTTCTTCCGGGCGATAAACCCGCTTCCGGGAATATACCGGACGGCATCTGGATTGCGGGAATAGAGGAGTATACCTATACCGGGGCGGCGGTTACGCCGCAGCTGCGCGTCTATAACTGTGATAAACGCCTGGTGAAAGACAGGGATTATACGGTCAGTTATAAGAACAATAAAAAAGCGGCAGAGTCTTCTGATAAAAAGGCTCCTATGGTCATTGTCAAGGGCAAGGGTAACTATGCGGGCACGGTTTCCCGGGCATTTACGATCAAACAGGCAGAACTTACAGAAAGCTGTCTTGTTGCCGCGTCCAGCTATTCCGCGGGAAGTCCTTATGTCCCGGTTGTTATACTTGACGGAAATATCTTAAAAGCCAAAACGGATTATATACTCACTTATCAAAATGATAAAGGGGAAACATTAAAAAAACAGCCTGTTACAGAGGGCAGCTATTCCATGCGCATTGTCGGAAAAGGCAGCTGCACGAACGAGTTTACATTCTCTTATACTATAGTAAAAGATGGCAGGGTCAGTATAGCGAAAGGCAAAACTGTTGTGCCGGGTATGGTTTATGGCGGTGAAGAACCTGCGGTAAGCCTTACGGTAGACGGTAAGACGCTGACCGGCGGGAGTGATTATACCGTCAGGTTTATCAATACTGGGGCAAAAGGAACGGCAACGGCAATCTTTACAGGTACAGGAGCGTACACCGGCGTTTTGAAAAAAACATTTAAAGTAAGCGCGGCCCCGCTTCCCGCTGGCAGTGTTTCTGTATCGGATGCTGCTGTAACTTATGAAAAAGGCGGCGCGAAAGCGGAAATCACCGTGACAGTAAACGGGACGAAGCTGGCTGAAGGGATTGATTACACAATCTCATATAAAGGAAATACAAAGATCGGCAGTACCGCCCGGGCGACAATAAAAGGAAAAGGCAACTATAAAGGCAGCCAGAGTGTTCTTTTTACGGTTACGGAAAAGGAACTGGCGTCGGAAGACGTGCAGATTTATGTTTCAGATGCTGTTGCCGGAAAGAAGCCGGTCGTAATGATCTATGATATGAACGGCAAAAAACTGTCTTCCGGCAGCGATTATCAGGCGGAGGTTGATATGGCCGCGCATAAAGTGACGATTACAGGCGGAAAAAATAAGTTGTATACTGCCAGGACACCGATTGTCCAGGAATACCAGGAGCTGGAAGCGGGGCAGGTAATTACATCTGTTTCGCTGAATAAAAAAGCCGGCGGTTTCCCGAAGAAGTTCCAGTATACCGCAAATGGTATTGAGATGGATAAAAACTGGCTGACTGTAAAAGCGGGAAAGAAGGTTTTGTCTGCCGGGGATTTTGAAGTGGCTGGATATATCAATCACACATCCAAAGGCACAGCGACGGTTATAATACAGGGAAATGGAGCATACGGAGGGACAAAAGCTCTGAACTTTAAAATTTACTCCAGGAGTATGCAGTAAGATCTTCGATCCAATCAGTGAAAATACGAAAGGAGTAAGTAAGACTATGAGAAAAAAAGATTGCATAAAAAAGAAGATGCTATCTTTAATGTTGGGCGCAGTCCTGACATTTTCTTCCATTGATCCTTGCATCGCCATGGCTAAAGCTGATGAGGATGTGCCTGTGCCGGCTGAACAGATTCAGGAATTGGAAGTTCCTGAAGATGCGACAAAGGATGTGGAAATCGAAACGGTTATTCCGAAAGAAGAAACAAAGGAAAATATATCTGAAACGGAAAGTAATTTGGAATTTCCTAAAGCAGGTAATGTGGATGTTATAGAAAACGATGAATTTATAGAGGAAACAGGCATTTTAAATGAAGAGCAGCCGGAAGGTACAAATATTCAGGTGGTTTATCGGACACAGGATGAGATTCGGGATTTCCTGAAAGAGAGTGGAGCGCCAACGTCGGCTACGGCTACATATGCTGAAGAACCGGTAGTCACTGCGCCATATAGCCTGGGCGTTTTATCAGAAGATACACTGCAATCCGCAGTCGCCATGCTGAACCAGGTGCGATATATTGCAGGACTGCCTGCAGAAGTGAAATTGAATGATGGTTATAATGTACTGGCCCAGGCGGCTTCTCTGGTAGATTATGCAAACGGGGAATTAAGTCATACGCCTTCAAGACCAGCAGATATGGAGGAAGACCTGTATAACATAGGATATATGGGGGCAGGGCAGTCCAATCTTGCACGTGGTTCTGGAGATTTAAACAGTACAATTATCCATGCATGGATGGCAGATTTTGACAAAAGCAACGCTGACAGAGTAGGGCACCGCCGATGGATTTTAAACCCCTATATGGGAGAGACGGGATTCGGGTTAGTGAGTGGCGAAAAAGGCAGCTATAGCGCTGTGTATGCATTTGATAATTCAGATAGAAGTGTTGGTAATGTGTTTGGCGTAGCATGGCCTGCGCAAAACATGCCTGTTAATTATTTTACTCATGATTATCCATGGTCAGTTTCTCTTGGAGAGGCAGTATATGCTTCTCAGATACAAGTGCTCCTTACGCGAATAAATGACGGAAAAACATGGCATTTTTCCCAGGAACAAGGAGAAGACGGATATTTTTATGTTAATAATGATAGGTATGGGCAGACTGGCTGTATTATCTTTGGACCTAAGACACCTTTTAGCTATAAGGCAGGAGATTCGTTCAAAGTAGAGATAACCAAAGAAGGGGAACCGTATGTAAGCTATACCGTCAATTTTTTTAAGTTATCTGATGATGACCCGGACTATTTTGGTAAGAGAACATTAGGCATAGATGGTATAACGGTAGAAGACAAGATTTATGATGGAAAAGCTTTTTCTTATACAGGAACTCCGACAGCAGTTAATGAAATAAAAAAAGAAGTAGAGATTAATCTGATTCCACAGTATGAGGGGTGGCTGGCAGATGGCAGTATTTATGGGCCGACCACAGAAGCCCCTACTCAGGTGGGAAGATATACGCTTTCATTTGAGATAGAAGGGGAAGACGCAGGGAGATATAGTATAGCTTTTTACGGTGATTTTCGTATTACTCCCCGAAGCCTGACCATAGTCGGACCTGATGTTCAGGTGGGATTGGATGATCCGTTGCCGGAATTGTCTGAATTGACATGTAAAATAGAAGGGCTGGCGGAGGGCGATCAGTTAGATATAAAGCCACAGCTTCGATATGCTACAGGTGAAAATGGGATTATTTCTCAAGACGGCTGCGCAATTACGGTTGGCATCACGGATGTGGGAAACAACTATACAGTCGCCGCATATAAAAAAGGTCAGCTGACACTGGATAATTCGGACGAAAATGTGGTCGAAAGGGGCTTTATCAATAAGATTTCCTGGAAAGTTGAAAAGGATGGAAAGCTTACTTTATCTGGCAGTGGAAATTACCAGTTGCTTAAATATCCGTATGAATTGCCGTGGGCGCGCAGGGAAGATGTAACTTCTGCTGTTGTGCAAGTGTCAAATATCACATCTATGAATCACATGTTTTATATGTGCAGCAAATTAACAGATATAGACATGTCGAAAGTTGATATAAGTCATGTCACGGATATGGGATCTATGTTCGCTGAATGCAGTAGTTTGGAAAATATATCATTTGGTGCCAACAGGAATACGGAGTATCTTGAAAACATGGCGGGAATGTTTTCAGGATGTACCCGCTTAAGCAATGTGGATTTGAGTGGCTTGGATACCCGCTGTGTAACGAATATGGGCAGGATGTTTTCTCGTTGTTCTGCATTAAAAAATATCGATCTGACTAGTTTTGACACTGGTAATGTTACGAACATGGCGAGTATGTTTTATCAATGTCTTAATTTAAAAGAGCTGGATTTGAGTAATTTTAACACCGCAAAAGTTACAGATATGAAGAATATATTTACTAACTGCCGGAAATTGGAGAAACTGGATGTAAGCAGTTTCGATACCAGTCAAATCACAGATATGAGTGAAATGTTTGCCAGTTGCCAGAGCTTGAAAAGCCTGGATTTAAGTAATTTTGACACAAGTAAAGTCACAACAATGCAGGATATGTTTTATGCATGTGAAGATTTATGTGAGCTGAATCTTAGTCATTTTGATACACGGCAGGTTACAGATATGGATGGTATGTTTTCGCTTTATACTGCAACGTCAATGGGCTTACATAAATTGGATTTGAGCAGCTTTGATATGAGTAAGGTTACTTCGGCAAGGAATATGTTTTTTAATCGTGAGGGATTGTTCCATATTCGTACGCCTAAAAATTGCAGTCAAAGAATAAGTATTCCGATTGCAAAAGATACGGACAAATGGTACCAGGATACAGATACGGTTTGGACAGAATTGCCGACTGGGCTGGATTACAGCATAGACTTGTATAAAAATGATCCTTCTGTCGGGAGTGAACCTCGTCAGATAATGTATTTTTATGGAGTAGACGTGTATGATAAAACCTATGATGGCAATCCGATCATGTATACAGGGAGAGGTTATGCGAGGGATTTAGTAGGTAGTACAAATTATAGCCTTACGCCGGTTGGTTTCTACACAGGGACTCTTGCTGATGGAAGTACATATATAAAAACAGAAGAAGCTCCTTTCCAAGCAGGGGATTATACTCTGACCTTTGAGCTTACAGGAGAAGCAGCCGAAAAATATGTATTGAAGGATGCTTCTATTGAGTTTCATATTACACAAAAAAGTGTACTGATTACTGCGCCGCAGATTATTGTGAAAACGGGAGAACAATTACCCGAATTGTCAAAATATACATGTAGCGTGGAAGGGCTTTTGCTAAACGATGTTCTGCTCGCAGGACCACAGTTGAAATACAGTGTGGAAAATATTATGACTTCTTCGGAAAGTAGTTATGATATCATTCCTTATGGCGCAGACGCAGGAAATAATTACAAAATTGAATATGTAAATGGCAAACTGCTTATAGAAGATTCCGGGAAAGATCCTGAGAACCCTGGCGAAAACCCGGATGAGCCTGGCAGCGATTCACCTTTTGATGACACGGACCGAATCGATCTTACACTGGCAGGAGGGGTGATTGCCGGAATCAAGACGAAAATCTATGACGGTATGCCCTATGAGCCTGCTGTACAGGTATCAGTAAAAGAGAATGGTAAGAAGAAAACGCTGATAGAAGGAGCTGACTATGAGATTAAGTATCAGGACAACATCAACGCCGGAACAGGCAGCGTGAGTGTCTGCGGCGTGGGGATATATAAAGGAAAGTTGACAGGCAGCTTTACGATCAATCCTAAGCCGGTTAGGAAATTAAAAATTATAGCAGGAAGTATGGCGGTAGGAGCCCCCGATACAGAATTTCCGGTTTACGTCTATGATGGTTCCCGTCTGCTGGCCGAAAATATGGATTATACACTGTCGGATTTTGCGGGACTGACCGCCCGGCCTGCAAAATCTGCGAAGATCACTATAAACGGAATTGGTAATTATACGGGTAAAACAGTAGTGAAAACCGCGGTGTATGACACAGTAGCTTCGCAGACACTCAGCCCGGAAAATGTGGTATTACCCCATACACAGATGCCATATACGGGTAAAGCGATCAAAGACAATGAGCCGACTGTGACAGCAGGCGGCGCGGTTCTTACAAAGAATAAAGATTATAAGGTGCAGTTCCAGAATAATAAAAATGCCGGAACGGCTTTTGTGGTCGTGACAGGAAAGGGTGCATACACAGGAAAGGTTGTAACTTCTTTTGAGATCACAGCAGACAGGCCGACATTGACAATCGCTGACATAAAAGCCAAAACTTACAATGGAAAGCTGCAGAAACCATCTGTTAAAGTGAAGGCAGGAAGCAAAACTCTTAAAAAGAATAAAGATTATGTGATTTCTTATAAAAATAACCTGCACACAGGAACCGCGACGGTGACAGTGACCGGAAGAGGCAACTATTCCGGTACGGCAGAACAGGCCTTTACGATTCAGCCGCAGAAAATAGCGAAAATTTCCGTGAAAGGAACGCAGTCGGAAGGTCTGGTGATTACTTACAATAAAAGAAAACTGAAAGAAGGGAAAGATTACACACTGGAATACGGCGAAACAAATAAAAATAAAATCACAGTCATGATAAAAGCTGTGGATGGCGGCGATTTTACCGGCAGTGTGACAAAGAAAGTGAAAATATCGTAAAATAAATTCAAAAAAATAATTGAATCAAAAGAAAAACTGTTATTGAGTTGAAGTGAAAAGGTTTTGCAGAGATGAAACCATTCTGCTGTTTTCTTTGAAAGAGGTGAAAAAAATATGGAAAATATAGAAAGGACATCGTTACTTCAGAATTTATATGAAGCTTCTGAATATTATAAAAGAAGCAGAAAAAATAACACAGCATTACAATGAGGTGAAGAACAGGTTGCAGGAAAATGTCCAGTATGTAAATATTGAGGATCGGACTGCGACAAAAGTAAAGAATGGACTTGAAAGAGTTATTCGCTGGTTTTGGAATGGTATTTTCTTCTTTTTCCTGTTCCTGCTTTTTCTGATGTTTATCACAGGAGAGAATACTGAGGAGTTTAGACATATGTTTAGAAGTATGTTCACTCTAATTATAGTGATTGCAGTTTTTGTGTTTGTTAAGCGTAAAATAAGAAAAAAATTAAAAGAAATTCGATATGCATCTGAAAATGAACGGGGAAGAAGACAGGTAGATCAGCAGAATAAACAGATTGATGCGCAAAATGCTGTAATCAAGGCAGAAATTCTTTCTGTTAATGATGATATGGAGAAAGTACGTGAAAAAGCAAATGAACATCTGTCTTGGGGATATCCGAGAAAATATTGTTATAGTGATGCTGTTTGTTATTTTATCGATTGCATTGAAAATTATCGGGCGGATAATTTAAAAGAAGCAATTAATCTTTATGTAGACGAACTGAGATATCGCGAGAGCATGGCGATGCAAAAACAGGTATTGAGTCAGATTCAGACGAATAATGTACTTACTGCTATGAATCTTTATACCAATATGCAAACTAAGGATGCAGTCAAGGAAAATACAAAAGAGATTCGTAAGACAAGAACCCAGATTTTTGAGGCTATTCAAAGGAATACGGAGGCGGTTCAGGCGGCTGGGAATCAAGTGACAGCTGCTTTGAACAGCATTAAGAGAAAACTTTGATCCGGGTTCTGGTATGGAAAAGTGCCATCAAAAAAGTTTATATGTTATAATTGGAGCTATCCTGATTAAGAAAGACGAGGTATCATAATGATTTTTCTTTACGATGATTATTTATCTGCACCCATGAGTCTCCCGCTCGAAGAAATGGCTGCTCTGCACCGGGAAATGGCAGAGGAGGTCGGAAGCGACAGTGACGCGCTTGAACTGTATGAAAATCTGACGGCGGCCGCGACGAAATATATGTTTTTTCGTTCCAACTGGTTTCTGTGGGACAGAGAACAAAGGGCAGACAAAGACCCGGATCGTACTTCCTGCCATGATATGGTCATTGTCAGGTTGAATCAGCTTGCGAGATATCTGAAAACGCAGGGAAAGGCTGCTTCCTGGCGTGAGGTTCTTGGCCAGGAGGCTGACAATCCGTATTTCCGTAAGCGGATGGGCGATTTTGCCTGCTATCTTGCGCTGGTCAACGGCCTGGCCGCAAGATGATAACCTGTTTTAAAAACAAAAATATCATAAACATCCGGAAAGGCTTTGCGGACGCAGGGCCTTTCCGGCGTCTGTTCGGAAAAATTCCGCAAATCTGATTTCCTTTTGATAAAGTAATTTCATCAAAACAGAGAAATACCGAAATCGAAAGGAGAACAGAAAATGTCAGCAGGTTTCATAAAGGAGAGCTATCAAAGCCATGAAGAAATCACCTGGAACTGCCGGATCCTTGCCGAGGGCAAAATGGCAGACAATGACACCCATAAAACAGGCCTTAACAATAACGACCTGATCATCGGCGCCAGCGGTTCCGGCAAAACGAGAAGCTATGTAAAACCGAATATCCTGCGGTGCAATGAAAGCATGATCGTAGCGGATACCAAAAACATACTGTATGAGGAAACCGCCCCCATACTCCGGAAGAAAGGCTATGAGGTATGGCTTCTGGATCTGGCGGATATGCAATATTCTCCTGTGGGCTATAATCCGCTGTCGGCCGTCCGATATGACGAACTGTATGACGAATATAATGATCAGGACATTTCCGCGGTTGCCATGGCGCTTTGCCCGAATGAAAGCGATCAAGATCCTTTTTGGGATTACGCCGTAAGGCTTCAGATGGAAGCGTTGATTGCCTATGTGCTGGAAGCGCTGCCGCAGGAGGAACAGGATCTGTCAAGTGTCGCCAGACTGCAGGGAATCATGCACAGAGATCTTTTTGACACGTTTTTCATTGAACTGGAAGAGGCAAGGCCCGACAGTATAGCGGTAAGCAGATGGAGATTGTTTGCCAGCACGAAAAACGCGGATAAAACAAACGACTGTATCCGGCTGATGCTGGGGGAGCGGCTTCATCCCTTCGTGAGCCGGAGCGCAAAAAAATTAATGCATCATGAACGGCAGATTGATTTCAGGCAGATGGCGGAAAAGAGGACGGTTTTGTTTATCAATATCAGCGATATGGACCGGGCGCAGGACAAGCTGCTGAACCTTGTCTATACGCAGGCCTTGCAGACATTGGTCCGGTATGCGGACAGGGAATGCAGGGGACATCGGCTGCCGGTCCCGGTACGGCTGATTCTGGATGATTTTGCGTCCAACGCGGTGATTCCGGATTTTGACAAGATCATATCGGTGATCCGTTCCAGAGAGATATCTGTAAGCATCATCATTCAGAGTCTTTCGCAGCTTTACAGTATGTATGGGAAAAACAGGGCGCAGACAATCATCAATAACTGCGATCATCTTCTTTACCTGGGAGGGCAGGATGTAGATACCGCAGAATATATCGGAACAAAACTGGACCGTCCTTCTCATATGATCCTGAATATGCCGGTGGGCGAAGCGATTCTCTTTGCCAGAGGCCAGCTTCCCTGTAATGTACATAAATATGATGCCGGCTATGATAAAGAAACAGAGCAGAATTTGCATACAGGAAATGGAGAGGAGCGGACGATATGCATAGGATGAGCCTGGAACGGAGAATCCAATGCGGGCAGCAGGGCAGGGTGTCGGACATCAATACGGCGGAAGCTTTTATGCTGGAAGCGGCGGATGAGCCCTTTAAAAACTGCTTTAAGGGGCGGCCGGCATTTTATGAGTATGTGTTAAAGGAGCTGGGACTGGAAAAAGATCTGGAAGATATATGGGTATCGGAAGATGACATAGATGAACAGAAAAAACGATATGGCCGGTTTACCTACTGCGAGGCGTGCCGGAAACTGATCGAGAATGATCGAAACGGATGGGAGATCAAAGCCTCGGTGATTGAGGCTTTCGCGGATATTTACCGGGATATAGAGCACAGGCAACAAAACAAAGAAACAGGCGCCAGGACTGCAAGCCTTTATGTAAGAGCGGAAAATGCAGGTTACAGCGGGACAGAACTTTGCTTTTTTCTTGTTGGAAATATCAGTATGAAAGAATATTTTCAGGTTCTTTCTTTTGTGACACAAAATGAGGCAGATGCCAGAATACCGGATGTGCTTCCTCCCTGTGAAGACCGGACGATCATAGAGTTGTTGGATCAGACAGAGGTCAGAAGCGGCGCTTTTCTGGAGCGAGTCCGTGTTTTGCTGATCGAACCTTTTGCCAGAATACATAATGCTTTATATGGTGAAGGTTTTTCTTTCCCCCGGATATAAAAATGTGGTAAACTGTAAATGGTTTTAAGACATTTGCAGAAACAGCAGAGATGCGCATCCAAAAGCAGGGGGATCCATGGACAGACAGTATACGCTTAAAAGCCGTCAGATCGTTTTTGAAAGAGAATTAAAGAGCCTGAAAAGCCTGATGTATGGCGGGACTGTGCATGTGTGGCCCTATATGACGGATGAGGCCGGGGAGTATTCAGAGGAGCAGACCGTAAAGTTTATCGATCGGCTCCTTGACAGCCTGCCGGTTTTCGTGCGTACAGACAGGCTCTCTTTTTACAAAAATATACTGTATTGTGTGCTTCGTACTATGACTTCCGGTTATACAGAATATCATATGGGAAATATTGCGGGATTCGGAGATGCAAAGGCGGTCACCTTTTCCTGCGTGCTTTCCGCCTTCGAGGGCGATTTCATGGAACTTTTAGACAATAATACCGTATACTTTATGAAAATTTTGTACGAGGCCTTTATGCGGAAAGAGCCGGATCTGGACTGCCTGCATGCAGAGTGGAAACCGCCAATGATCACCGAAGAGATGCGCAAAATGATGGACGAAGAAACGGATGCAAGGACTGCCATGGAAGACGAGCTGGCCGGAAAAGGGGGACTTGATATGGAAGCTGTAAGGGCGGAGGAACAAGACTGGCTTGTGCGGGCAAAACTGCAGGAGGAGCAGGAAAAAGAAAGATTAAGGGAGGCATTCGCCGATCAGGGACATTTCTGCGAAAGCCTGGATGAAATATGTGCGTATCTGGAAAAAAGCAAAGTGGATCCGCTCCGCCTGCAGGCGGACATGCAGGAGATGATCTGCCGTTTCCTGTGGGAGAGCGGCCTTACGGTCTTTCATGATGAAGAAGAATTTATTGCGGTTATGGTGCAGCTGAAAAAGACGATCCGGACAGCGCAGAGATTTGCAGGGGAGTAAGCCTATGGATGCCAGGGATGAATTTTATACAGTGCTGGCCGACGACCTGACCTTGTACGGAAGAAAGTCGGTTTTATATCAGTATCTGGAGCAGGAGCAGGAAAAAAGAGCGTTTCAGGGAGAAGGAAAAGAGCCTGGCAAAGCAAGAAGTTATCAGCTAAGAATCCGTTATTACAGAAAACAGCTAAAGGCCGGGAATATCTCACCGGAAACATATTTAAAGCAGCTTTTGGAAGCACTGGATAAAAAGCCACAGTTTGGCAGACAATGCGGAAAGCCAGGAAAAAGTTCAGAGAGCAGCCGGATCATCGGATACAGCAGCCAGGATCCGCAGCCTTTGCTGGAAGAGATGGCGGATATAGTATTCGCGTATGAAGTTACAGAAAAGGAGACGCCGGATCAAAAGATAAAAGCGCTCTGTGACCTGTTGCTTCGGGAAGAAGGCGTGGAATATAAGAAAGCCATGAGCAGGCTGCGTGAAAACGGTTTCTGGACGCCGCCTTATGGAAGGCTTATGGCGATTACGGATGCTGTTCTGGATGTGGCGGTCGCATATGATATCAAGGAGTTTTTCTTTGACACGGTTGTGGAGAAAAAGGACAGTTATACAGTCAGGAAAAGGCGGAAATCCGCGGAGGGCGCCTCCGGAGGCTCCAGGGCAAAGCGGACGGATAAATCTTTAAGACTGCTGGACTTTTACTGCCGCAAAAGGGACAAAACGCTGTTCGGCGGGCATGCAGAAGGGGCCAGGATGCCCGGCGATATGGACTGTGATGCTTTGTACTGGGAGCTTCTGAAAGAAAAGAACGAAAAAGTATTTGTGCCTTTACTCATCGACCCGGTCACCGGGTGCGGCATTTACATTATTGGTAAATCCTATTTTGAGGGGGAATACACAGGCAGGCGGGAGAAATATAAGAGGTTCAAAGAATCCTGCGCCTATGGCGTTTTATATTTTGACAATGATTATGGAGAGGGGATAAAGACGGGATACCATATTTATAATGAATTTGGTGAGTTCCCGGATTATAATTCTGCCCGTTTTGACGGAGCGTGGAGCTATGAGAAGATCCGTCAGGACATGGAGGAGTCAATCAAAGAACTGAATGCGAAGATGCCTGCGGGGGCGCCGGAAATCTTTCGCAGATATTTTGCGGATGATACGGATCAGGAGACGGAACTTTACGCGCGTGAGATCCGGCAGGCAGTCGCGGAGTGTGAAAAAGAGTTAAGAAAAAGGGGTAACTTATGAGAAAATATATCATGGCGCTTGACGCCGGGACGACCAGCAATCGATGTATTTTATTCAACGAAAAAGGCGAGATGTGCAGCGCGGCCCAGAAGGAATTTACGCAGTATTTTCCAAAGCCGGGCTGGGTGGAACATGACGCGAATGAGATCTGGTCCACCCAGCTTGGGGTGGCGGTGGAAGCCATGCAGAAGATCGGCGCGTCCGCCGAAGAGATCGCGGCCATCGGCATTACCAATCAGCGGGAGACGACGATTGTGTGGGACAAACAAAGCGGGGAACCTGTCTGTCCCGCTATCGTATGGCAGTGCCGCAGGACGTCCGGATACTGTGATTCTCTGAAAGAAAAAGGGCTGACGGATTTCTTTCGGCAGAAAACAGGACTGGTGATTGACGCTTATTTTTCCGGTACGAAACTGAAATGGATACTGGATCATGTGGAAGGCGCCCGCAGGCGTGCAGAAAAGGGCGAGCTGCTCTTTGGAACCGTGGAAACCTGGCTCATCTGGAAGCTGACCAAAGGAGCCATGCATGTGACGGACTATTCCAACGCTTCCCGGACCCTTTTGTACAATATACAGACTCTGCAGTGGGACGAGGAAATACTGGAGGAACTGGATATTCCCAGATGCATGCTGCCGGAAGTAAGGCCTTCCAGCCATGTCTATGGCAAGACAGACCCTTCTTTTTTCGGCGGGTCAATCCCCATCGCAGGCGCGGCAGGCGATCAGCAGGCGGCTCTGTTCGGACAGACCTGCTTTGAAGCCGGAGAAGCGAAGAATACTTACGGGACAGGATGTTTTCTTCTGATGAATACAGGGGAAAAGCCGGTCTTTTCCTCCAACGGCCTGGTTACGACTATTGCCTGGGGGCTGGACGGCAAAGTAAACTATGCCCTGGAAGGTTCCATCTTTGTGGCAGGCGCGGCGATCCAGTGGCTCAGAGACGAACTGCGCCTGATTGATTCGGCGGCGGATTCAGAATATATGGCGCGGAAAGTAGAGGATACCAACGGATGTTATGTGGTGCCGGCTTTTACGGGGCTGGGTGCGCCCCACTGGGACCAGTATGCCCGGGGAACGATTGTGGGCATCACCCGGGGCGTGAATAAATATCATATCATCCGCGCCACGCTGGAATCCATGGCATACCAGACCAACGACGTTTTGCAGGCCATGAAAGCGGACGCCGGGATCGCGTTAAGATCGCTGAAAGTGGACGGCGGAGCCAGCGCCAACGATTTTCTGATGCAGGTGCAGGCGGATATTACGGGCGCGCCGGTAGAAAGGCCTCTGTGCGTGGAGACAACAGCCATGGGCGCGGCGTATCTGGCAGGGCTTGCGGTGGGATACTGGAAAAACAAAGAAGAAGTGATCCAAAACTGGAAGATCGACCGTATTTTTACACCCGATATCAGCGAAGAAGTAAGAAGTGAAAAGACGGCCGGATGGAATCGTGCAGTCAGGTGTTCCTTTGGCTGGGCGAAAGAACCCTGAAACTGTTAATAAGGCGGCTCCTTAAGGACCGGAATTTGTGCCGGGTCTTAAGGAGCCGCCTTTTATGTGATTAATCAATATAGCCTTTTTGTTTTAAATAGAATGTAATCTGGGCAGCCGCTTCCTCGATGGTCATATTTCCGGTGTTCAGGCACAGGTCATAGTTCTTGGCCGCGCCCCAGTCCCTGCCCGTATAATAGTTGTAATACTTACTCCGCTGCTTGTCGGTGTCTTTGATCCGGTCGATGGCGACGTTGCGTTCCAGAGAGAAAGTACTCATCATCCGGCGGATCTTGCTCTCGGGATCTCCGCATACGAACACATCCACAATATGGTCATAATCTCTGAGGACGTAATCTGAGCACCGTCCGATGATCATACAGGTCTCGTTCTCCGCCAGCTCCCGCACCAGCTCGGACTGAAACCGGAACAGGTTATCCGGTGAGACGATATCTTTTCCCAGGGAAGGCTTCTGGTGCCTGGGGGTCAGATCCTTGATGAGTTTATACAGCAGATTGTTGCCCGGGCGTTCGTTGTTGACGCGGAAAAATTCTTCCAGGACGCCGCTTTTGTCAGAAACCATACGGAAAATATCTTTGTCATAGTAGGGGATTTTCAGGCTTTCGGATAAATATGCTGCAATATTCGTCGCTCCTGCGCCGCATTCCCGTCCAAACGTAATTGTAAATTTCTTTGACATACACACCACCCCTTTGCATAATGTATAATTTTTAAATCAGTATACCATAAGTTCTGTGCAAAATCAACAATCGGGTGAAAGAAAGAAAAAAATTATTAGCACTCACTTTAAATGAGTGCTAAAAAAACCTTGACTTTTGTCTTTTTCGGGATTATAGTACTAGTAAACAATTCAGACAGGGAAAGGCAGGTAATGTAAAAATGAACGAGAAACATGGCAATCTTTCTATTAACAGTGACAATATTTTTCCGATCATAAAAAAATGGCTCTATTCCGACCACGATATCTTTTTCCGTGAGATGGTTTCCAACGGATGCGATGCCATCACCAAGTTAAAGAAACTGGATATGATGGGAGAATACACCCTTCCGGACAAATATAAACCCCAGGTACAGGTGCTGGTGAATCCGGATGAAAAGACCTTAAAATTCATTGACAACGGTCTTGGAATGACTGCGGATGAAGTGGAGGAGTATATTAACCAGATCGCTTTTTCCGGAGCGACGGATTTCCTGGCGCAGTACAAGGATAAGACCAATGAGGATCAGATCATCGGACACTTTGGTCTGGGCTTTTATTCCGCGTTTATGGTGGCGGATGAGGTGCATATTGATACGCTTTCCTATAAAGAAGGGGCGGAGCCGGTTCACTGGGAGTGCGACGGCGGCACTGAGTTTTCCATGACCCAGGGTGAGAAAAAAGAAGTAGGTACGGAGATTACTTTATATCTGAACGAGGACAGCCTGGAGTTTGCCAACGAGTACCGCGCCCGGGAAGTCATCAGCAAATACTGTTCCTTTATGCCGGTGGAGATCTTCCTTGCAAAGGAAAATGCCGAACAGGAATATGAGACCATCGAGGAGAGCGAGCTGACCGAGGATGATGTGGTCGTTGAGCGCATCCACGAGGAAGCCAAAACAGAAGAGATCGAAAACGAAGACGGTACGAAAGAGACAAAAGAAATCTCTCCCGCGAAAGACAAAGTAAAGATCAACAAGCGTCCGGTTTCTTTAAGCGATACCTCGCCGCTTTGGGGCAAGCATCCCAACGAGTGTACCGAAGAAGAATACAAGGAATTTTACCGCAAAGTATTTATGGACTATAAGGAGCCGCTGTTCTGGATTCATCTGAACATGGACTATCCCTTTAACTTAAAAGGCATCCTGTATTTCCCGAAGATCAATACGGAGTATGAGTCCATTGAAGGCACCATCAAGCTGTACAATAACCAGGTATTTATCGCCGATAATATTAAAGAAGTGATTCCGGAATTTTTACTTCTGTTAAAAGGCGTGATTGACTGCCCGGATCTGCCGCTGAACGTGTCCAGAAGCGCGTTGCAAAACGACGGCTTCGTAAAGAAAATTTCCGATTATATCACCAAGAAGGTGGCGGATAAATTAAGCGGAATGTGTAAGACAGACCGTGAGAATTATGAGAAATACTGGGATGATATCAACCCGTTTATTAAATTCGGCTGCATCAAGGACGAGAAATTCTGCGAGCGCATGATGGAGTATGTGCTGTTCAAAGATATCGACGGCAAATATACGACCATGAGCGAATATTTAGGACCGGACGCCGGGGAAGAAAAGGCGGAAGGGGAAGAAGCGAAGGCAGAAGAGGCAGAACAGACGGTAGAGACGGCGGACGGCGAGCCTGTTGAAGAAGAAAAAGAGAAACCCAAAACGACGATCTACTATGTGACCGACGAAGTGCAGCAGAGCCAGTATATCAATATGTTCCGCGAGCAGAACATGAATGCGGTCATCTTAAAGCATACGATCGACAATCCGTTTATCAGCCATCTGGAAGCAAAGAACGAGAAAGTGAAATTCCAGCGCATTGATGCGGACGTGACCGATTCCATGAAAGAAGAGGTATCCGAGGAAGAGTTAAAATCCGAGACGGACGCGCTGACCGATCTGTTCCGCAAAGCGCTGAACAATGAGAAGCTGGAAGTGAAAGTGGAGAAATTAAAGAACGAAAAGATCTCTTCCATGGTGACCATGTCAGAAGAAAGCCGCCGGATGCAGGAGATGATGAAGATGTACAGTATGTACGGCATGGATTCTTCCGCGTTCCCCAGCTCCACCGTGCTGATCTTAAACGCGAACAACGAGCTTGTAAAATATCTGTTTGAGAATCCGGAAAGCGAACATGTGAATCTGATCTGCGAGCAGCTTTACGACCTGGCGATGATCAGCAACCAGCCCTTAAGCCCGGAAGCAATGACCAGGTTTGTCACAAGGAGCAATGAGATCATGATGCTTCTTACCAAATAAACAGCCTTAAACAATTTCAAAAGGAATTCCCTGCTTACGGAAATACCTCTGGACCATGTCATCCCAGGCGTGGTCCAGTTTTTTGTCCATGGTAAAGACAGAAAGGGAAGTGCCTGTTGTGCAGGAAAGGGACTGGCCGTCATAACGGAGGTTCATAAGAAGCCCGCGTACCTGACCGGCAGGAATCCCGACACCGGTCTGTTCTAAAAGCTTTTGGGTGTTGGGGGCGGAAAGCTGGAGCGTAAAGCGAAAAGATAAAGGCGTCTTCTTTCCTTTGATCAGTTCCAGACAGAAAGGACGCACTTCGCCCCAGAAAGAAAGCGTGCGCTCGGCGAGTAATTCCTGTTCCTGCCGGGTATAATAGGATTTTTTAAGGATGCCGTCGATGGAAAAGGTATTGAAGGTGGTGATCGTGCCTTCCAAAAGGAGAAAACGGTCAAAAGTGTCGGTTAAGAGAAACTGATGCATAAAAAATTTGATATCGTCGATTTGTAATGCTGTCATGGGGCAAAGTCCTTTCTGCTGTTTTAAGTGTCTTTGGTTTTATTATAGAAGAAAATCAAGTATTTTGCTATACTGAATGAAAAAATATCTGAATACAGGAGGCGTGTGTATAATGGAAAAACTGGTTAAACTGATTGAAGAAGGTACTTCTCCCTGCCATGTGGTGAAGAATGTGGAGAGGCAGTTTCAGGAGGCAGGGTATGAAAGGCTGTTTCTTGATAAGGCATGGAATCTTGCAAAAGAAGGATGTTATTATACGGTGGTTCACGATTCCACACTGATTGCGTTTTCCGTGGGCGAATCCTGCGGGGGAACAGGCGGTATGCGGATCGCGGCGGCGCACACGGATTTTCCGGGGCTCCGGCTGAAGCAAAACCCGGAGATTGTGAAAAAAGGCTATGCGCAGCTCAATGTGGAAGTCTATGGAGGCGCCATCTTAAATACCTGGCTGGACCGCCCTTTGTCGGCAGCCGGTAAGGTGGCTTTAAAAAGCGACGATATCTTTCATCCTGAGATTCGACTGGTGGATTTTGAAAAGCCCCTGTTTGTAATCCCGAACCTGGCGATTCATCTGGACCGGGAGATCAATAAGGGAAAGGAACTGAACCGGCAAAAAGAGATGCTTCCGGTGGCGGGCATTTCGGGAGAAGAGTTACCGGAAGGGTATTTTCGCAGGTTACTGGCAGAAAAACTTAAGGTGGACGCAAAAGATATCCTGGATTATGAGATTGGGCTTTACAATACAGACTGTCCGGTATATACAGGGTTTGATGAAAAAAGCATGTGTTTATCGGCACCCAGGATTGACAATCTGTCGGGTGTGCAGGCTATCGTAACAGGCATGTTGGGCGCCGAAAGAGACGGTGTAAATGTGGCGGCTTTCTTTGATCATGAGGAGATCGGAAGCCGGACAAAACAGGGGGCAGGCTCGCAGCTTCTCTCCATGGTGCTGGAGAAGGTGAATGCAGGACTGTCCAGAGGACGTAATGAATTTTTAGAAGAAATATGGAACAGCATGCTTTTGTCCGTGGATGTGGGACATGCATACCACCCCAATTATCCCGAGAAAATGGATCCGACCAACCAGAGTCCTTTAAACGGCGGACTCTGCATCAAAGAGGCGTGTACCCAGAGCTATGCCACAGACAGCCGTGCGGTAGCGGTCATCCAGCAGATCTGTCAGAAGGAGGGGATTGCGTATACGAAATATTTTAACCGCTCGGACGGAACCTCCGGCAGCACTCTTGGTTCCATCGCTTCCGCGCTGGTTCCGGTTCCCACTGTGGATGTGGGAATCCCGATTCTCGCCATGCACTCGGCGAGAGAGCTGATGGGTGTGGAGGATGAAAAAGCACTGTCAAAGCTTATAAGGGCTTACTATTCTGTATAACAAAAAGATTTATCCATATAATACGGTGAAGGTCTTGCACACATGGAAATATTGTGATAAGATAATGTGGTAATAAAAACTATGTGATGCAGATATGGAACTTACTCGGCGAAAGTCCGAACAACACCCGGAATGATACCAGGACGCGAAGCGGCCGGGAATCAATCTATTATCATGGTGTTGGGAGGACTGTAGCGGGACTATAATAGGATGGTAGAGATATGAGCTATAGAATTGTTGTAGACAGTTGCGGAGAATTTACGGAAGAAATGAAGCGCGACCCCCATTTCGTTCATGCGGCGCTTACACTGCAGATCGATGAGGAGCAGATCCTGGATGATGATACGTTTGACCGGCTGGAGTTTATAAGGAAAATGAAAGCCAGCCCCAACTGCCCCCGGTCGGCGTGTCCTTCGCCGGAGACTTACAGGGAAGCTTTTGACTGCGGCGCAGAACACCTGTATGCGGTAACGCTGTCCGCGGAACTGAGCGGATCCTACAACAGTGCGGTGCTGGGAATGAACCTGTATCTGGAGGATCATCCTGACGCCAAAGTGCATATATTTAACTCCTGCTCCGCTTCCATCGGGGAGACAAGGGTCGCGCAGAAGATCCAGGAGTGCGAGGAGGCAGGCATGGACTTTGAAGAAGTAGTGCGTACCGTGGATGCCTTCAGCCGGGAGAAACATACGTATTTTGTGCTGGAAACGCTGGAGAATTTAAGAAAAAACGGAAGACTCAGTACCGTCAAGGCTTTGGTGGCGACGGCTCTGAATATCAAACCGGTTATGGGAGCAACACCGGAGGGGACGATCATCCAGCTTGGCCAAGCAAGAGGGATGCAGAAAGCGCTGCGCAAAATGGTGGAAGCTATGGCAGCGGAAGTCAGGAATCCCCAGGAGAAGATCTTAAGCCTGTCCCACTGCAACAACAGAGCCCGGGCGGAGTTCGTCAAGGAGGAAGTTCTTAAACTGATCAAAGTCAAGGATGTAATGATCCTGGAGACATCCGGCGTCAGTACACTGTATGCGGCGGACGGCGGGATTATTATGGTGATTTGACAGGTCAGATTTCATAGATATACAGGCCTTACATCAAGCTGCGATTTTATTTTCGGGATACATTTTTATGTTGACGGGGATTTGTCGCAGCTTTTGCAGTGTGCCGTGTATAAAGATAAAATATCATATAAAATTTTCACTGGCATATCGCCATAAAAATTCCACAAAAAAGAGGTAATATTACTGATACCTGGAAAATGTATACAATCTCTTTATTGACGTTTTTTTAAAGGGAATATATAATTATTTGGAACGGGCAACGAATGAAAGGAATATAAGAAATGCTGATTGCAGATAAAAAAGATTATAGAAAAGGATTACGAGAAGCACTACCAGTCATATAAACGGCTTAAAGGCGAAAATGCGGATATAAACAGCAGAAGATTATTATTGGTTTACAGTGTGGAATGTGGATTAAAATATAAGTTATTAGATAAATGGAATGAGGAAAATCCTCAAAAAATTCTGGAAGGAACTGATGATAAAAAAATAAGAATTTTAAAGTCTCATAATTTGGAGAGAATATTAAAAGAGTTAGGACAGCAGGGGAATTTCAAATTTCCAAGACTAAAAACTGTGCATAGAGATATTGTAGATGCAGAAAGTTATCATCAGTTTTACCGATATTGTATTAAAACGCAGGAAAAACAATTAGATACGGAAGAAAAGATAGAGGATTCGTTAAATGATATTGCGTGTTGGATTAAAGAAGGGATGAGAAGACAATGATGTTATATACATGGAAGGATATAGAAAGAGAGCTGTTGATAAATAAAGGTAAGTGGAAGAAAGTAATTTCCAATACTGAAATATATACGGATGAAGTAATTGTTTATATAAAAGAAAGAAAAGCAGAGGCAGTTGCCAAAAAAATATTAAAGGAGATTTTTGGGAGAAAATACGATGACGGGAAAATATTACTCGATCTGTCGAAAGAATATTTGAATGTGTCTTTTGAAATTGATGAGAATGAAGAAAATGATAATGTGGCCATACCGCTTTTCAGGAACGTTTTGTACCAGAAGACAGCGTATTATAGCGAGCTGATAGAAGAAGAGTTACCGGGAATACCTGTTCTTGCGTTTCATTCATACAAGGGAGGGGTAGGACGTACATTATCTTTATTGGCTTTTGTTAAAGCGTGGTCAGAGCTGAATGATTTAGAAAATACGCAAAGACTTCTTATCATTGATGCAGACATTGAAGCGCCGGGAATTACATGGCTGACTATGAAGCAGGAGGAAGCAGCATTTAGCTTTTTGGATCTTTTGGAAGTTACACAGGAAAAAGATAATGCGGATGAAATTATTGAATTGATTGCAGATAAAGTATCTGAATTGACTGTTAAAATAGAGACTGAAAAGGGAAGGGCAGAGCATATTGTTTTACCAACATACAGATATGTGGAGCAGTTACTGGATATGTACGCAAGCCCCGAAAGTCTTGCGATCAGTTATAATAAAAAATATATATTAGCAGAAGTTTTATCAAAATTAGGAGAGAGATTAAATGCAGGGCTGGTATTGATTGATTTGAGAGCAGGATTAAGCGAATTTTCTGCGCCGCTGCTTTTTGATCCCAGGGTAAAAAAATATCTCGTGACATCAACGTCTTATCAGTCTGTGAAGGGAACAGGGATGCTTTTACAGCAGCTGATTAAAGGCCTGCCATTGAATGAAAATTCCAAAATACCGGAAGTTTTACTGACTATGGTGCAAAATGGAATGGATACGGCTGAAATTATCAGTGAATTAACTGCTGTTTATCATCCGAACATAATTGAAGGTGATGATTCGATCATGGATGATATAGTAACAGAACTTCCATTTGCAGGTGAACTGGTACACTTGGAAACACTGGCTAAAATAATGGAAAATTTAGGAGGCAGGGGTTTTTACAAAAATATCTCTGAAATTGTTAAAAACAGTTATATGGTTTCCAGGGAGACAAAAGGTGCTGTTTCAAAGATATCAAGAAACAATGTGATAAAAAATATTCATGTGTTTGCAGCAAACCAGATTACAGCAGAGGGAAATGGAACATTTGAAGTATTAATGACAGAGTCAATTGAAAATTTAATTAGAAAGTACAAAAACAGTGTTCCCAACACGGTAATCATGGGTGCGAAAGGATCTGGTAAAACATTTTTGTACAGAGAAATATTAAGAGATCAACATTGGGAAAAATTCGTTGAACGTATGAGTAAAAACGAACCGGAATCGAAAAGCCTGCGCGGTGATAAATGTATATTCACAATTCCTCTGTTGGCGTCAGGAAATGCGGGAGGATTTAAAGAGGTTATAAAAAACGCTATAGCTGATTACAACCAATGTGGAGCGAATGGAAAAATCAGCAATTCAGTGTATGTGGACAGCAAAGATAAGCTGTTAACGTATGTAAGAAAAGACCATGATATTTTAGAGTGGAAAGAAATATGGAAAAAGGTTATTCTAAGTGCATTTAATAAAACATATCAGTCGTTAGCAGATCTTGAGGAGGAATTGCAACATAAGCATATTAAAATTGTATTTTTGCTGGATGGTCTGGAAGAAATTTTTGAGCATACAATATCATCAGAAAATGAAAAAAATGCGATCAGAGCATTATGCAGAGACCTGGTTGACGAGCTGAAAATATCCTGCCACAATGTGGGGATTATCATCTTTTTAAGAAAAGATATGGCGCGGGATTCGTTAACAATTAATTACGAACAATTTTATTCTTTGTACCGTTCTGTTGAATTGCAATGGTCTAATACGGAAGCCTTAAGACTGGCAGTATGGTTGACGAGTCAGGCGGTGCCGGATTTTTATCAGGAAAATATACCAGTTGAAACGGCGCCAGGTGAAGTGATTGAACAGGCACTTAATAGATTATGGGGAGTTAAACTGGGAAAGCCGACATCTAATGAAGCAAATTCTTCGAGATGGATTTTGGCGGCATTATCAGATTTTAACGGACAGTTACAGGCGCGTGATATTATCAGATTTTTGGAAAAAGCAACTGAGCATGCAGGCAAAGCGGTATATGAGGACAGATATTTGATGCCGACAGAAATCAGAAAAGCGGTTTCGGATTGTTCTAATGATAAAATTGGTGAAATAAGAGATGAAATTAAGGCATTAGGACCGATTTTTGATAAATTAGAACATGCACCGGAAGAAAAAAAGGTTTTACCGTTTGAAGCGGATGCGTTTAATCTTACTCAGGCAGAGGAAAAGATTATGAAACAGGAAGGATACTTAAAAATAGATAATGACCGGTATTATCTGCCGGAAATTATCAGGCATGCTTTAAAATTTAAGTATAAAAAAGGTGCGCGGCCAAAGGTGCTTTCTTTGTTGCTAAAGTAAGCCGGGATGATTCATGGCCGTATACGCATGCATACAACTTGCTGCAGTTAACAGATGTTGACATGGAAAAGTTATAAAAGAAAGGAGTCACACCTATGGCGCCAGCATTAGCACAGGAAAAAAACTATACCGGAGAAGATTACAACAACCTGCCGGAAACTGTCCGTGCAGAACTGATCGAAGGCCGGTTATATTACATGTCTGCACCCAGTCGGATGCATCAGAGAATATTGGGAATCATGTATAACAAAATATTTAATTACATCAGTGTCCAAAGTCTTGTGCACTATGGTCGAGTAGGAGGGGAGTTAATCACTCCCTCCTACTCGACCATATCATATTGATTCCTTCCATAGTCGTCAGGATTTTCTGAACAATTTTATCCTGTAGATAATTTGGGTTCAATTGCCGTTTTGTATATTTTAAATAACTTCCCCCAGTATTTTCAGTCAGCTGCGCAGTGAAAAACTGTTCCCAACTAAAATAGACCCTGCTTTCAATGTAATCCTCTGGATGCTCCAGCATTTCTATCATATCATCAGTTTCTATTAATCCGGATTTGAGGATCAGCCACTCAAAAGATTCAGGCAAATAAAGACTTATATTAGAATTATATTTGTTGATCCTTCTTACAAATACCCTGAAAGAATTGAAATCCGGAATTTGAATCCTCAGTAATTATTGCTTCAGACTTGACTATTTTCTGATAATTATCTGCCAGGTATAAATGGTAAAATTGATTATAGGTACGTTTCAGCGTTCCATATTTTCCGGAATTACGGATGCCGTAGATTTCATCCACACTGTATGGCAGGGATGGAATCCCCTCTCTGGTTACAATGACATAATAATTATCTGTATCCCGGATCGTAGAGGCGAAATCATTACTCATAATAAAGTCATTACCTTCATCAATGAAAACAATAGAGTCCTCCATCATAGAAAGCTGCCCCATCCATGTACGGCCCTCTATTACAGCACATTGCTTATCACAATTAAGTTCGACACCGCTGGAAATTCCATTCTCAAAATGTTCTCGTATCATATCCACCAGTGCGGTTTTGCCGGTTGCACTATCCCCACGAATGATAGTAATATTTCTTTTTATCGTAAAATCGTATCGGATACGTTTATTTTGTACAATAACTCTATGTGCCCCTTTCATATGCATCCTCCTCACACATACAGACCGGCAATCGGGACAAGCTCCTTCATGCTATGGACAATCTGATCAGTATTCAGGATATGGATATCGAATGTATCTTCACCAAAGTCCATCAAATGACGCAGATTAATTGTAAGGTCATCTGTTTCCGCTAATTTCAGGATCCATCTGGCACAGTTATTGCCGCAGGTGGACGCGTTGAATATCCGGGAGCGTTCATTCTTCATAAGAATCAGTGTTTTTACACCGCCGGACAGAGAAGTAGGGGAAATCTTTCCCATGACCGGACTGTCAATCACTGCACCGTCCAAAACGACAGACTTATCAATATCAAAAATCATTTCTTTTGCGACAGGATCGGTGATCCATATGTCTTCATATACGTTTTTGAAGTATACAGAAGTATTGAAAATAGCCTCCGGCATATTTCCATAATAAATATTAAGCATTCTTTATGCCTCCGCTTGTGCATGTTTGTACGATATTATACACTATTTTGGGAGTAAAATAAAACGAAATTTATCAGCTTTTCTTTTTGTTTATACAAGCCGGGAGTATTGCTGCGTAATCAGTTTTTTGACTGCGCAGCGATACTCCTTTTATTTATGCTGTTTTTGCATCAAAATATTAAAGACAGGCAATATATAAATACAGCAAATAAATATGTGATAAGGAGAAAAGACAATGGAAGAAAAAAGAAAGGATGCAATGATCGTCCTGTTTGAGAAAAGGTTAAAGGAGGATGAGAAAAGCGAAGCCACAATCAGAAAATATGTAAGCGATGTGAGATGCTTTATGGAGTACGCAAAGGGGGACAGCGCTTTTACCAAGGAACTGGTGATCAGTTACAAGCAGTACCTGTCAGAGCGTTATAAGGCGGCCAGTGTTAATTCCATGCTGGCGGCAGTGAACAGCTTTCTGCGTGTTACCGGACATTCTGACTGTGCAGTGAAAGTTTTAAAAATGCAAAGAGCGGCATTTCGCGGGGAAAATCAGGAATTGTCCAGGGAAGAGTACTTAAGGCTTCTGAATACGGCAAAAAAGAAAGGAAAAAGAAGGCTTTTCCTCCTGATGCAGACCATCGCCGCCACCGGCATCCGGATCAGCGAGCTTCCTTTTATAACGGTAGAGTCGCTGAAAGAACGGCGGGCGCAGGTGTCCCTCAAGGGAAAAACCCGCACCGTGATTCTGCAAAAGCAGCTGTGCGAAGAGCTGGCCTGTTACGCTGAGGATATGAGAATCCGGGCAGGCAGTATCTTCATTACCAGAACCGGTAAGCCTTTGGACCGCAGCAATGTGTTTCATCAGATGAAAGCGCTGTATGAAGAAGCCGGGGTGCCAAAGGATAAAATATATCCCCACAATTTCCGTCATCTGTTCGCGGTCACCTATTACAATGCGGAGCGGGACATCTGTCATCTGGCGGATCTGCTGGGACATTCCAATATCAATACGACACGCATCTATACACAGGTAAGCTGCGAAGAACAGGAGCAGCAGCTGGACAGGCTTGGCCTTTTGATTTAAGGGCATTTAAACCACATAATATTCATTATGAGGTAAATACATACTTTCTAAAAGGCATTCCTTATTATAAATCAGAAATTCGACAAGTGCAATTCCATAAATTCTTACTTAATATGTCTATGATTCAAGCTACTATCCTGATTATGAATTGAGTATAGCAAAACGGCCGTCAAATGAAGCGTCAAAAGTCCGTATAAAAACCGGTTTTTCACAGAAAATCTTTGCGCTTTTTGACTCACTCAAAAAAGTTTTTTATTAAATACCACATAATGAATATTATGTGGTATTTAAAGGAGTTTTAGAGAAATGAGACTCGTATATAACAGCGTAAAGGACAGAATATGAACGGGGAAAATAAAATCGAACTCCCGAAGCTTGACCTGCTGGAGGCGGAGCTTGAGAGAGAACGGTATAAAAACAGGTATGTAAAGGTGTTAAGAAGCACCGCGTTTTCCCTGATCGTAGTCGCGGCGGTGGCAGTGCTGGTGGCGGTGCTGCTGCTTCCGGTGCTGCAGATCAACGGAACCTCCATGACGGAGTCTTTGCAGGACAAAGACATCGTGGTGGCGCTGAACAGCAGCAAATATAAAACCGGCGATATTATCGCCTTTTATTACAACAACAATATCCTGGTAAAACGGGTGATCGCGGCGGCAGGCGACTGGGTGGACATCGACGAGGACGGCAACGTCTATATAAACGAAGAACTGCTGGATGAGCCTTATGTCAGTGAAAAGGCGCTGGGAGACTGCAACATTACGCTTCCCTACCAGGTGCCGGACGGAAGGTGCTTCGTAATGGGAGACCACAGGGCCACGAGTATTGACAGCCGGAATACAGCCGTGGGATGCGTCAGCAACGATATGGTGATCGGAAAAATATTGATGCGGGTCTGGCCGTTGGGAGGATTCGGGATTGTGCAATGATAGATACCGGTAGAAAGAAGGGGACGGCATTATGAAAATTAAGTATTTGTCACAGGCAGGGAAGTTCTTGAAAGGACACAGGCAAAACAGGAAAGGAGGACTGAGCTGAATGAAAGGAAATCTTATGACAAAAATCATAAACTGTCTGTCTTCCGAAAAGTGCGGGGGGGCGGGCCACCAGGTACTATGCGGCGTGGGCGCGGCAACTGCGCTTGGAATAGCCTGCGTTTTGATTCTGTCTGTGGTTGGCATTGACTTTAAATCCCTGGAGCCGGTGGAAAGAAGCGGTTCTTATAAGGTAGAGACGGGCGGATTTGTAACGGAGATTCATGTGGAGAGCTCCAGTAATCCAAAACTGGCAGATCAGACAGAAAACAAACGGTTACTGCTCGCGAGCGCGGGGGTACCCGAGATATCCCCGTTGCAGGAAATCGAGATCGAGAAGACTGACGAGGAAAAAAAGCAAATTAACATCAATGTGGAACCGGTGGAAGAGGGAGATACATACGAGAATTTAAAGTCCGCGCTTTTGGGAGATGCAGAAGAAGGGCTGATGCCGATAGAAGTTATGAGACTTGTCGCTTCCGATGCGGAAGGAAATGCGATTGATTTGTCTGGGTGGAAGATCACCATGGAGGTGACACCTACCGAGAAGTTGCGTGAGGCAGCAAAAAGAAAGCTGGGCGCGCTCATGAAAGTTCTGCCTTTAGGCGGTGAAGTCATGGAGAAATCTTTTACCAATGTGGAGGTGGCAAGTGAGGGAGCTTTATCTGTGAAGATTGAATACACTGTGCCTGAGAACGGAATTGCTATGTACGCCTTATGCGCTGAAGCTGTCTATACCAGAGCGCTTGAAGGCGATGAAGACTGGTCCGATGTTAAGTGGGTAGATGTTAGCAATGGGGAGGAAATAACGGTTGATCTGAATGGTCATACAATCACACGAAAGCAAAACCCCGCCACTGCGCTTAAAAACCCCTTATTCTTTGTATACGAAACTGGAACGCTTACGATTAAAGATTCCAGTGGAGAAAAAAGCGGCGGCATCAGAACTGAAGGATTAAACTCATTAATTAATATAAAATCTGGAGGTGTGTTGAATATCTCCGCAGGCAAATTGGAAAATAAAGGGGAACGTGTCATTCTGGCGGAAGGGACAGGAACTGTGAATATGTCGGGAGGCATTCTTACCGGAGCAACAGGAAGTTCATGGGGTGGAGGCGGCATCTATGCAGCAAGTGGCACAGTCACTATCTCCGGCGGAACGATTATGGGAAATACAGCAGGGCAAGGAGGCGGCATCTATGCAGCAAGTGGCACAGTCATCATTTCCGGCGGAACGATTACGGAAAACAAAGCGACTTCAGACTGGAGTGGGGGCGGTGGCGTATGGGCCAGGCGAATAGAAATGTCTGACGGATTAATTTCTAATAACGAGGCTTTAGTCGCGGGTGGCGGTGTATACGCCATAAGCATGCTGATGACTGGCGGAAAGATTTCTGAGAATAAGGCCGGGCAGTTGGATCAACACGGAGGCGGCGGAGGCGGCATTTATATTACTCCCGTTCTTGCGGAGGGAAGTCTTAGTGAAAAAGACATTGTCTTTAGCTTTTATGATGATGCTGAAGAAGAGATTATTAAATGTAATATGTCTATCACTGGGGGAATTATCGAAAAAAATATATCTAACCATACAGGCGGCGGCATCTTTGTGAACAGGGGCGCTGTGGTTTATATCAGGGGAGAGAATGGGCATGTCGTCCAGATTGAAAAAAATATCGCTAATGACAGTATTGAATTTGAGCACGGTTATGGCGGAGGCGGTATTTTTGTAGAGCATCAAGACATGTATAACGAAAATCTTGATGCTAAAGATGGAGGGCGGCTCTACATCTACAATGCGGTAATTACCGAAAATATTGCCAGGAACGGCGGCGGTGTGGCAGGCTGTGGCGTCAGCAATGTGACGGTCTGTTCTGTGAATGGTGTAGCAGTGTATGGAAATACTGCTACTGGAAATTCGGATGTTAGATACAAACCATCTGACGACTTATACGTTGACGGAGAGGGCACCGTAGACAGCATGATGATGGGAGGCGTGCAGGTAACATGGGTGGGAAGCAAGAAAAAAACGCCGGGACCGAATCCGAAGTATGAGGACATTATCCCGATTACTCCGATTAGTGTAGGGACACAAAAATTCGAGTATGGTTTCTATCTTCATGTTGATAATGAACTCACTAAAGTCCAGAAAGACGAAATTAATAAATATGCCACTGTCTTTATTCAGGGAAATGAATCAAAAACCGGTGGCGGCGGTATCGGCGGAAACGGTTTTATGAAACTGGGGCTGAAGTCTCCAGATCCGGAGGATCCAAAGGGTGACTTAAAGCTGACGAAAGTGGTCAACGACGCAAAGAGCAACAGCGAATCCCAGAAATTCGATTTTACGATTCACTTGACAGATGCGCAGAATCAGGTGTTGACGGGATCAGTCGCTTATGTCAAAGGTAGTGGATCAGCGGATCCTGACGAGAGTGAAAGCATGAATCTGAAAGACGGATCATGTAATTTTGAACTTGGCGACCAAGAGTATATTAAGATTATAGACCTTCCGGTGGGAACACACTACACGATCACAGAAACGCGTGTAGAAGGCTACATGCCGGGGATCCAGCTGACAAACGCTGACGGGATAATAGAAGGGGAGACCGTATCAGGATGGATTGGAACTGACGGTTCCGTCGTCTACACTAACACGGCTCTCTATGAACTCCCCGAGACAGGCGGCGAAACAGCAGCGATGTATTACCTGCTAGGCTGTGCATTGCTGGTTACGGCGATGGCGGGAGGATGGACTTATAAAAGGCGCAGCCATTAACAGGCATACGGACTGCGCATTGACAGATGCCAATAGAAAGGAGGATACGACATTATGAAAGTTGATTTTTTATCACAGGCGGGAAAGCTCCTGAAAGAGCAGAAACGCTTCAGGCGCCAGATGATCGTTTTCTTTTGCCTGGCGGTGGTGGTCCTGTACGGTACGGTCACAGCATTGATGCTGTATGGTCAGGCAATGACCCATAAGGCGGAAGTGCTGGATTGCCAGTATAAAATCCATGAGCATACGAATGAATGCTATGAGACAAATGGGGACGGCAGCCTGGGTACAGAACCTGTCTGTGGTTATGCGGATTATGTAATCCATGTACATAATGATAAATGTTATAACGCAGACGGCCAGTTAGTCTGCACCCTGAACGAGCATGAAGCCCATAAGCATACGGAAGAGTGTTATGTGACGGAGCGGATACTGGTATGTGATGAGACAGAGGGAAGCGGCTCCGGTGGAGATACGGAAGATGCCGCCGACATCCAGGAAGAATCTGTAGATACAGAACCCGAAAAGGCGGAAGTACATGAGCATACAGATGAGTGTTATGAAATGGACGAGGACGGCAACCCAGGTACAGAGCCTGTCTGTGGTTATTCTGAATCTGCTGAGCCGGAAGGAGATGCAGCAGAGGATGAGCCATCGGATGACGAAGCGCAAGATGTTGAAGACAGCGATGCCGCCAAAGGGCATGTCCACACAGATGCCTGCTATGAGGAAGTGACTAGACTGGTATGTGGAGAACAGGAGCTTCATACCCATGACGACAGTTGCTATCCACAAGAATGCTTTGCCGAAGACGGCAGCCTGCGGGAAGGAAGCAGGCCCACATGCGGACTTCTTCAACTGGAAGAGCATACACATGTAGGAGATTGTTTCAAGACAGTGGAATTGACCCCTGAAGAAGTGGCGGCGCTCAACAATGGGGCAGAGCTTCATATCCATGAGGACGACTGCTACGATGAAGATGGCAAACTGATATGCGGACATGATGCGACCCATATCCACGGACTGGAATGCTATGACGAAGCAGGAAAGCTGATCTGCGATTACCAAACAGCAGATCATGTCCATGACGACAGTTGTTACGACGAGGACGGCAATCTGATATGCGGTTATGAAATTCCAGAAAATAATGAAAACAGCAGAGCATACGAGGGTGAAAGCTATGCAGTCGTTGTTACTTATGATGATGACGCAAAGATTCCACAAGACGCCGAGCTGGTTGTAGAAGAAATCACTTCTGACAGCGACAAGGAGCATTATGAGGGCCGTAAGGCAGAGTATCAGGAAGTGATGGATGATACAAAAGCTGCCATGCAGGCATTGCTCAAGATCGGTTTCTACAGAAATGGAGAAGAAATTGAGCCGCAAGCTCCAGTAACGGTATCCGTCCAGTTTGTCAATGGAGACGGACTGACAGAAGGAAAGCCGATGAAAATTGTCCAGTTTGAGGATGAGGAAATAGAAAAAATTGACGGAAGCAATGCAAAAGATAATAGCACCACATTTGAGTTGAGCAGTCTTTCCGAAATCGCTGTTGGCTATGAGGTGAGAGAACCTGGAATATCAGAAGACGGAACGCTCTATATTGTGGATTCCTTTGAACATGAGACGGCTCCTTTCCACATTACCTTCCAGGTAGAGGGAGAGGCAAAAGCAACTGACGAATCGCCTGTGGAAGACAAGACGGACACAGATACGCAGGCCGGGGCAGCTTCCGAAACGTCTGACAGTGAGGAGGAAAGAGATAGTGTCCAGAGCGGGACATCTGATGATGCAAAAGAACCAGTTGATACAGATGGAAATATATAATGGCAGGCGGCATCGTCTTACTGCTTGACGCAGGCCTTATGTATAAAAAAATTCAGAGAAAGGAGGGTAAATGTTCTCTTTAATTTGAATATAGATTTAAATTTGTGGGTTCAAAGAAGAACAAAAATCGTTTCAATCAAAAAAATTAAAAGGAGGATGAGTTATGAAACGAATTAAGAAACTTGTTAGTTTGATGCTGGCGATGGTTATGGCTTTAGCTATGACAATGACAACGTTTGCTTCAGCAGGTGAAGGAACACCGGAATCAACGACTTACAAAATCACAATCAATAATAGTGCTACAGGACACACATATGAAGCATATCAGATTTTTAAAGGTACGTTATCTAAAAAAGAGGTTGAACAGGAAGTTGACGGCCAGACAGAGAAAGTGACGATAAAGACATTATCTGATATTCAATGGGGTGATGATATAAGTGAGGCGGGAAAAGTTGCATTAGGTATTGCAAAGGAGAAAGCCGAAGCTTTACAAGCTGGGACAGACGGTTTGACCGCAGCTGGTTTTGCCCAGACTGTTTCACAGTATCTGACTACTCCAAGTGGAACTACTTCAACATTTATAACTGACAAGAAGGTATATGAAATTACAGGCCTTGCACCCGGATATTATCTTGTTAAAGATCGGGACGATTCGCTGACAAGTAATGATAACTATACCACTTTTATTCTTGAGGTTGTCGGAGATGCGGAAGCAACTCCAAAGAATACAGGTACGCCAGTACCAGATAAAGAAGTCAAAGGTAAAACCGATTGGCAGGATTCTGCTGACTACGATATCGGGGATGAAATTGAATATAAATTAACAGCGGAATTGCCAGAAACTGTAAATGCATATGATAAATACCAGCTAATTTTTGAAGATACATTTTCTGCTGGTTTGACATATACACGGAATTCGACAGTAGTAAAAATACAAAAGAAAGGTGAAGATACAACAACAGAAATTCCAAGTACAGGTTATACGATTACTGAACCATCAGAAACAAATAAAGTTTTAACTGTTACATTTACTGATGTAAAAGCTGCTCCTGTAAATGCTGGTAATGGTGACATAATTACGGTTGAGTATAAAGCAACTTTGAATGAGAATGCTGTTGCAGGTAATCCTGGTAACCCGAACACACTTGTACTTAAATATTCAAATAATCCAAACACTACAGGAAATGGCGAGGGAGAACCTACAGGAACAACGCCGCCTGTAACCGCAGTAGTATTTACCTTTAAGACAGTTGTTAACAAAGTTCAACCTGGTGATACGGAAGGAACGACTAAACCATTAGTCGGAGCAGAATTTTCACTGGAAAAACTGATAAAAGGAGAAAATGACACAGCGGATAGATGGGATGTAGTAAACCGTCTAACAATTTCAGATGACGAAACTACCTTTACCTTCAATGGTTTGGGTGAGGGTAGATATAGGTTAAAAGAAACAAAGACTCCGGTTGGGTTTAACAGCATAGAGACTATTTACTTCACGATTACTGCAGTGTATGGGATACCAGATGGTTCAGATAAGGCAGTGGTAACGAGTTTGACAGTTACTGCAACAGATAAAGATGGTAATGCACTTGATGATAAAGATACATCTGAGTTTGTTGCAAAGTTTACCCCAATTAGTGATGCTAATCATACAAATTCTGGTGTATCGACAGACATTCTTAACCAGTCAGGTTCTGTACTTCCGTCTACCGGTGGTATCGGTACAACCATCTTCTATGTAGTCGGCGGTATCCTCGTTGTAGCGGCAGGCATCCTGTTAGTTACCAAGAGACGTATGAGGGCGCAGTAAATTTTACAAAGGTATAAACATTAATTCACATGTACAATAAAAAGCTTGATGTTTTTATAATATATACCTTAGCCGGGGACGTTCGTCCCGCTCCCCGGCTATGCCGCACAAGCTGACACCTTCTCGTGGTGTGCGGCGAGCAACGGACTTGTTGTCCGGCAGACGTCAGCGGACGGACTCTTTGTCTGTCGTATCAATTTATTGTGGGTAAACCTATGAAAAAAGAAAAATTGATAGAAGAGAAGGGCAAAAAGAAAAAAGGCCCTTCGATTTCAACAATCATTCTGATTATTGTATTACTGGCAGGAATAGCGATTCTGTCGTATCCTTCGGTCAGCGACTGGTGGAACTCCATGCATGCCACGCGCGCCATTGCAGGCTATGTGACGGCGGTGGAAGACATGTCCGCGCAGGAAAGAGAAGATATGCTGGAGGCTGCGAGGGCATATAATGAGGCGCTTCCTGACGGGGTAGATTTTGAACTTACAGAAGAAGAGCTTGCAGAATATAACAGTCTTTTGAATATCGGAGGAAGCGGGATCATGGGCTATGTCCAGATCACCGCTATTGGTGTAAACCTGCCGATCTATCATAGCGTAGATGAAGCAGTTTTGCAGATTGCAGTCGGCCACATCCCGGGTTCGTCCCTTCCGGTAGGCGGCGAGAGGGCACATGCCATATTGTCAGGACACCGGGGGCTTCCCAGCGCGAAGCTGTTTTCTGACCTGGACCAGATCGTGGAGGGCGATACCTTCACGGTCAATGTCATGGACCAGACGACCACCTACATGGTAGACCAGATCCGCATCGTTCTCCCGGAGGAGACGGACGATCTGGCAATTGAGAGCGGCAGGGATTACTGTACGCTGGTCACCTGCACGCCGTACGGCGTCAATACGCATCGGATGCTGGTGCGGGGGCGCCGGATTGAGAATATCGCGGGTGAGGTCGTCGTAGTGGCGGAAGCGGTGAGAATCCCGAATTATATTGTGATCCCTGCGGTGGGCATCCCGCTTTTATTCTTTGTATTGCTGGCTATGCTGTTCTATTACCGCATCAAAGGGCCAGATAAGAGCAATGACGAAATATTGAAGGAACTCAGAAAATAAACAGCAACGGACCGAAGCAGCCCCGGGAGGAATTTCAGACGCGCATGCGGCTGTAATTTCTCCCGGTACAGGGGCTGCGGAGGGGAGTTGCGGAACTACTTGGGGAATAAAAACAGCAACGGACCGTACAGACCC
>DKVI01000061.1 GCA_002491115.1 Lachnospiraceae bacterium UBA7182
CCTCCTCCCGTTGCCAGGTATCGGCAGGACAACATGGGAATTATATCATATGCTTTGACAATATTCTACATGTTTCCGAATTTTGTATTTCTGAAAATCTGAAGCAACCTGGACCGTAAGGAATGCATCACGGAAAGCGTTGAAACCATTATGTTCAGAAAGCCAACAAAGCCAGAGGAAAAATCTTCCCTCTGGCTCTGTTTTACTTTATTTTATTGACACTTCCCCTCTGCACCGATTAATGATTCTTCCAGTAATCTGTATCCATCGCATCCTTATACCATTCAATATACCGCTTTGGTGTCCAGTCGCATTTTTCTATTCCGCCTGCCCAGACAGCGTCCATAAAGGAATGACGGATATCGGACAGATCGATCACTGCTAACTGGATACCGCTTTCGTCCGCGCCGTCCGAAAGGAACGGTTTCCCGCCGTAATAGAACACCTCTGTCATAGTGGAAGAAGGCCCGATAATACTGGAACCACCCATAAACCAGGAGGTCAGATCCCGGCCGCACAGGTTAGCGGAAGCAATAAACATATTGTTATTCATGGCAAGGTACTGCAGCGCAAGGTTGCCAAGATATCCCCCCGCGCCCGGAGATTCCAGAGTGCAGATCGCCGTACAGTTAATATGCAGGCGGGCGCCTTTGGCTCTGGCATAACGGGTAATCTCCGGGAAGCAGTAGCTGTCATAACAGATGCTTACACTGATGGGACCCCAGGGAGTATCAAACAGAAACGGCCTCTCACCCGGGCATGCCCACAGAACCTCCGCAAAAGGAAGGTGAAGCTTCCGGCAGCTTCCGATCAACCCGTCCGGTCCGCAGACCGCCGCCGCGTTATACACTTTCTCAGGATCTTCGGAATCTCTTTCAGGCATTCCAAAAATCACATACATGTCATATTTTCGTGTCAGCTTACATACCTCGTCTGTCGCGTTCCCCGGAATCGTCTCCGCCAGACGGCAGTGCATACGTTCTTCTGCGGGCATATCTTCCGCTTCCACATCATAACCGGTTAAAGCAGTTTCCGGGAATGCCAGCACCTGGACGCCTTCGCGCCCCGCAATCTCAATATAATCCAGTATCCGGCCAAGATTCTTTTCTTTATTCCCCCAGACAGCCGGAAAATTTACAGTTGCAATTTTCATAACATCTTTCATCCCGAAAACGCCTCCCCTTCATTACTGCTCCGCCTGTATCTGCTCGTAACTCATATGATGATCTGTCTGTTCCCCGATCTTTTTTACCGGCACATGTTCCCTCTGGTCGAATGTAAGACTTAAGAACCCCGGCGTGGAATAATGACCGGTAGGATCTGTACAGAATTTGCCCGGAATGATCGCATTCAGATCTGCCTCGGCAATGGCAAATCCTTCTTCATCCCGCGGAACTTTCGCAATGACTTCCGCATTCGGCGCAATGATCTCCGTACATCCGTATCCATTAGCCATCAAAGTCTGTTTAAACTCGGTATCGGCGATCATATCGCGCATTTCGTCCGTATAGATCATAGAAGACATGATCACATACACCTGATTGCTCAGCGCATAGTACAAGGAGCAAAGCTCGCACGCCCTGATTCCCATCAGTTCCCCTTCGCCCGGGAAAAAACTCGGCCATGAGGCCACATGAATCTGCTCGTTTTGAGAACCCATCGCCGCAAGATTTAACGGAAGAATGTGTTCCCAGCACTGTAATCCGCCAAGATTACCATATTCGGTCTTAAATACGGGAGCCATACTGCCATCGCCGTCTCCCCAGATCGTCTTTTCCACATTGGTCGCTTTAAACTTCCGATGTTTTCCAAGAAGGTCTCCATCAGGCCCGAACCAGAGCTGCGTCAGATACAGACTGGCGTTTTCTTTCTCAGTCACAGATACGCATACATAGGTTTTATTCCTTTTGGCGGCTTCGCTGAGTTTCTGAATGGATTTACTCGGAATTTCCACCGAGTTTTTATAAAGCTGAATATAAAACGGCATACCCTTTAAGGGAGAGTCCATCCAGATCCACCAGGGATAGCCCGGAATAAAGGATTCCGGAAAACCGATCACTTTCGCTCCCTGAGCCGCTGCTTCATCGATCAGCCTGCACGTCTTATCTACCGTCGCGTCCAGATTCATAAAAACAGGCGACGCCTGCACTGCCGCTACTTTTACTGTTGGAAAATCCGACATATTATTTTTCTCCTTTCAACCCCTGTTTTATTTTCTTTGTTCCTATGATCAGTGTTGGAATAATCACAAACGGAATTCCAAGATAGCCAACCGCCGTATAACCTTTTTTCACAATGTTCAGCAGGCCGAACTGCGCAATGCCGAAGCATATAAGAATTAACACCGCCGAGTACAGCGCCCTTCTGGCTGTAATATTGCTGATTTTATCCGCGCCGAATCCTTCCACCCTTTTTAAGATCGCGCCGATACACGTTATGGCGGTGGTCATAAACGCCAGGAATACCATAATAGAATACCCTGTTTCCAACGCAGGGATTCCAAGTTCCGACACGGCGGCCAGAACCGGAAGCTGTTCTGCGTTAATCGAAGGGTAATAACAAAGCAGCATATAGGTCAGCAGCACCATCATGGCTCCATTCATAACCAGCCCTAAAACCGCGCTGAGTTTTGAATCCTCGCTGGTTGCAATATCCTCTGAAAGATTGGTCGTCGCTCCAAGAATAATGCACTGGAAACTTCCGTATAAAATACCGGAAAGGATCGCGCCTCCCAAAGACCCTTCTGTCTGCCATGTGGATACAACCTCTGCAAAATGTCCCCCGTTCTTTCCGATACACAAAAACGCGATTATGACAATCACTGCGATCAAAATAACAGACAGGATGGAAGATGAAGCCACCAGCAGCCTGGTTCCGAACATATTCAGCACAACCACCAGCGCCATAACCGCAATGACAGAAGGAACATACGGAAGTCCAAACATCTGGCTGATCAACTGACCCGCGCCCGCAAAGACGGAAGACACTCCCATGACCATAATAGCAATAAACAAGATCTCATAAATGGTCGCAAATACTTTATCGTAAGGGCTGAAAAGCCTGTTTGCATAGGAGCGGTAGTCATAAGTCTTATTCTGACGGCAAAACTCCCACTGAATATAAGCGACAACTGCCATAACCGCCACAGAAATGACCGGCAGAAACAGAGCATATGCCCCATAGGAAGTCCAGAAAGAAACTCCCTGCGCCCCCGTGGCAAATCCGCTGCCGCAATGAGTGCCAAACCAGGCGGAAGCGATACTGAAGCAAACCGCAAAACCGGCGCCATGATTTTTTTTATTCATTTCATTATCCCCCTCATATGGTAAATCAACTAAAAGCCCTGCATATCGAAAGTATCTTCTATGGTGCGCAGCAGACAATAGATCGCTTCTGTGTACGGGACTTCGATTCCCTTCTCCTTTGCTTTGGCAACAATTCCCCCGTTAATAAAACGGGCTTCCGTCTTTCTCTTATTCTTTAAGTCCTGAGCCATGGAAGTATAATGGTCTTTGTGTGCCACATAAGTATTTTCCAGACTGTGGATGATATCTTCCGCTTTTACGTCCACACCATGAGCCTGCCCCACTGCCGCGGTCTCCGTTGCAATCTTCGCCGCGAGAAAACGTCCTTCTTCCACTGCGCCGATGGCGCCGCACGGAGCATGGACAATCGCTGTTGTGGCGTTGATGGCCGCATTGAATCCGACTTTTTCCCAGATAGCCACATATACGTCCTTTGTAATCTCCGCGTTAAATCCGGCCTGCACCAGCGCCTCATGCACTTCATGTACCACGGCTGTATCTTCCAGATTCGCGGTGTAGATTCTGACATAACCGGCTCCTTTGGAAGAAATCTTTCCTGGTCCTTTCACGTCCGACGCATAGTTGGTAACGCCGACCAGAATCTTATCCAGACCTACAAATTCATTGATCAGTTCGATATTGCCCAGCCCGTTCTGTAAAGTCAGAACATATGTGTTCTTTCCTATAAATGTCCTGGCAGCGCTCTCAAGCGCGGACCTGGAGTAGAATGTCTTGGTAAATAAAATGGCAAGGTCCGCCTCTTCTGTCATCTCTTCCGCTCTTTTGGCAGCCACCGGAATCTTGTGCATGCCTGCTTCGTCTTCCAGTTCAATGCCGTCTCTGTTAATGGTTTCCAGTACTGCAGGAACAACATCCACCATCGTCACATCATTCCCAGCCATCGCAAGCTTTCCGCCAAAAAGCGTTCCCATTGCGCCTGCTCCAATTACTGCAATCTTCATATTTATTTTCTCCTGCTTTCCATTATTTTGCCGACAGTTTCCTAAGCGTCTCATAGCGGGCATCCGCGACTTTCTGAATGCTCTCAATGACCTCGGGCGTCAGATTTTTAAACTTGCCGATCCCCTGTACGAACTCGGCCACAGAGATCGGATTTTTATTTTCCGTCAGTTTATAGCCGTTTTCATCCATCTCCCAGAGGGGAAATACGTTGGACGCAACTGCTTTTCTTGCTACCTCGATCGCTTTTTCCGACTTGTACGCCCAGCCTGTGGGGCAAGGGGAAAATACATGGAGATAAGCGAAGCCTTTCTTGGAAGCCGCCAGGCCTTTCTGGACCTTTGCTACCAGATCCGCCATATGGGACGGCGATGCCGTCGCGCAGTACTCCAGCCCATGCATACTCATGATCAGCGGCAGGTATTTCTGGTGCTGCTGTTTTCCATTGATCACAGAACCAATGGGGGTCGTCGAAGTCCTGGAACCTCTGGAAGTGGTGGAGCTTCTCTGATAACCGGTATTCATGTAGCCTTCATTGTCGTAACAGACATATAACATTTTTTCATTGCGTTCCGCAGCCGCGGACAAGCTCTGGAACCCGCAGTCAGCCGTCGCGCCGTCACCGGCTACGGCTACGATATTTACGTCGGTCCTTCCTTTTCTCTCATACATCTGGCTTACGCCGGTAAGGAAAGAAGCCGTATTGTCAAGAAGCGGGATATGCACCGGAATCTCAAGTCCGTTGGCGTAGTTCCATCCGACCACTCCGGCGCCTGCCATACACCCGGGCGGAATGCCGACAATCGTATTTTTTCCTGATACCTGAAGAACGGTTCTTAAGATCAACTCGCCGCCGCAGCCCTGGCAGGCGGACATACCGGGAGTTACCACATCTTTCGCTTCTCTGAGAACATCTATATAACTCATCTTTTACCTCCTATTTAAGTTCCGCAACTTCACTCCCAATGCCCCTGGGTCTGAGAGAATTTCCGGCCGCAAAAGACGCGTCCGTAAATCCTCTCGGGCATTGTCCGTTCCGTTGCTGTTTTTAAGTTCCGCAATTGTTTTTTAATCTGTCATATACCATTGGGTTTCTTTTTGGCCTGGTTCGTTTTTCACTGTATCCAGTTTTTTGATGGTGCCAAGCATCCTATCTAAAGAGATATCCGCACCGCCAAGACCTCCGATGGCTGAAAAATGCGCGAATTTATCATCCACATCTGTCAGAGCGGCTCTTGTTTCCATATACATAGGACCTGTAGACCACCCAAAAGAAACAGAACGGTCAATGACCGCGAACGCCTTCTTTCCGGCAAGCGCTTTTGCGATTCTTTTTGCCGGGAACGGCCTTGCAAAGCGGATCTTAACAAGGCCCGCTTTGATGCCCTGTTCTCTCGCAAGATCTACAGCGTCCATACCGGTTCCCGTCATACCGCCGATGGTAAGGATCACCACATCCGCGTCCTCTGTCCTGTATTCGGAGATCGCGCCGCCATAGTAACGGCCGAACTGGTCGCCAAATTCTTTGTCCACTTCTTCGATTACAGTAAGCGCCGCTTCCATTGCGTCCAGATGGCTCTTTCTGTATTTCATCATCAACGGACCGGGGGTCAGCGGGTCCAGCGCAAAGGGCTTTTCAGGGTCCAGCACGCAATGATTAAAATGTACCGCCGGAAGGAACCTGTCCACTTCTTCCTGCAAAGGAAGATCAACACCTTCTGTCAGATGGGAACTGTAAAATCCGTCGTAACACACATTGACCGGCAGAAGCACTTTCTCATTTTCGGCGATTTTATAACCCTGAATCACCATATCCACAATCTCCTGATTGCCGTCGCAGTATACCTGAATCCATCCTGCCTCGCGGACACTCATGGCATCCTGCTGGCCGCTCCATACAGTTTCCGGAGAAGTCATTTCCCTGGTTGCCAGAGCCATAACCATCGGGAAGCGCAGAGTAGACATACGGAAATACGGTTCATACATCAGGGCAAGTCCCTGCGCCGAGGTGGCTGTAAACACACGTCCTCCGGCTGCCACAGCGCCCTGTACTACAGAACAGGCAGAATGTTCCGACTCAACCTGTACCAAATTCGCGTCAATTTTGCCGTTATGAACCATACCTGCCAGATACTCGACCACAGAAGACTGCGGAGTGATCGGATAGGCAGCGATCAGATCCGGGCGGCAGAGCGCGGCGGCTTCCGACGCGGAATAGTTACCTGTTAATACAACTTTTTTTCCCATTATTTCCCGCTCCCTTCCGGAACCATTGTAATGGCTCCTTTCTTACATTCATTGGCGCAGATGCCGCATCCTTTGCAGTAATCATATGTAATCTCATACTTTTTATCAGATGTACCGATGATCGCGTTCACCGGGCAGTAGGCAAGGCATATGCCGCAGTCTACACACTTTTCTTTATCCATTACCGGTCTGTATACGCGCCAACTGGCTGTATCCAGACAATAAATACCATCATTTCCAATGGGCGTGATATGTAAATGTTCAGCCATGATATCCTCCATTATAGTTCCGTTCCAGCCCTCCAAGCACACTGGTGTAGATCAATTCCCGATCGCCTTCGGCGCTCACTCATTAATCTGTGTCCTTTACGGGCTTCCACTGATTTTAGTTCCGTTCCAGCCCTTCAAGTACACAGGCTTTCACTGATTTATTTTTTTGTTACTATGGTTTCTTCATATGCACGCTCGGCCGCCTGTCTGTTGACTGCGCCAAACGCTTTCTCAATCTCGGTAAAAAGCACTTCCTTATCTACCAGCCCGGAAGCTTTGGCAAACGCGCCGAGCATGGATGTATTGGGAATATTCCTTCCGATCAGTTCCTCCGCGATCCCGCTCGCGTCCACGATCGCAATCTCTCCCGCATTCGACGGAACCCCTAGCTCTTCTGCGGTTTTGACAGAATTGATCACAACGATCCCGCCGTCCTTTAAACCTGCATAAGTCGCCGGAAGTCCCACTAAAGAATCATCCATGATCACCAGAATCTCCGGCTCATACACCTGCATCTTTCTCCTGATGGGTTCCTCCGAGATACGGAGGTATCCAAACACCGGCGACCCTTTGCGCTCCACGCCAAAGAACGGGATAAACTGTCCATTCTTGCCACCGGCAACTGCCGCACGCACAACAATCTGGGATGCCTTTACAACGCCCTGACCGCCGCGCCCATGTAAACGGATTTCTTTCATGAGTTTCACTCCTTTTCTGTTTTCATATCTATTTGGAAGGCACAAATGTCTGCATCGGTATCTCACCTTTGATCGCACGATAAGAACCTTGTGCCAGCGCTTCCATCTCACGCTCGCCCGGCATGATCACCACAGGCGCAATAAAACTTACTCTTTTTTTAATATGTTCCGTAATAAAAGGAACATTTGCCATACCGCCGATCATAAGGACGGCATCGACTTTCCCTTCCAGAACCGTAGCCATCGCCCCGATTTCTTTTGCGGTCTGATAGCACATGGCATCCATCACTTCTTCCGCATAAGTGTCGCCTTCTTCTATGCGTTTCATGATCGCCCTGATATCTGTCGTTCCCAGATAAGCCATCAGTCCTGCCTCACCGTTGATATGGCGGATCATACCGTCCAGATCATATTTCCCTGAATAGCATAATTTCACCAACTGCCCCACGGGTACGGTACAGCATCTGTTGTTGGAAAACGGCCCTTCTCCTTCCAGACCGTCAGGCGCATCCACCATACGTCCGTCCTGGATTGCGCATACGCCGATCCCGCCTCCCAGCATAACGGTGATCACACGGACGCTTTCAAAAGCTTTCCCATTCTGTTCCGCGTAATACCTCGCCATGGCCTTTGTATTCAATGCCTGCACACAGGACACACGGCTGATCTCCTTTAACCCAGAGTACCTGGCTACCGAATCCATCTCATCGGTGGTCGGCGTATCGGTAGTAAGCGGAATCGCGTGATCACTCTCCTGACACAGGTCATATGCCACCAGCACGCCCACCCCGCAGACATGATGCCCGAACTCGCCGGAACGCACCTGCTCCACCATTGCTTTATTAATCCTGTAAGTTCCACCCTGTATCGGCTCCGTCTGCCCTCCCCGGGTCGTGATGGAATCCATCTCATCCAGTTTCAGGCCATGGGCGTCCATAAAATCCAGAATCGCGCTTTTTCTGAGTTTGTACTGATCGTTTACGCTCTTACAGGCTTTAATCGCGTCCACAGGATGTGTGAGGCTCTCCCGCAAAACACAGGTTTCATCCTCAAAATAAGCAATTTTGGTAGAAGTTGATCCAAAGTTAATTACAAAAATCTTAACCGGATTCACTTTTGTTCTCCTTTCCCTCTTATTTGTTTGTTATAAAATATCATTGTTTTGTATATAGAAACATCTTTGTTCTTTATATTATCATCCGTTTTATTTATTGTCAAATGTCAAAAGTTCCAGATTTCATACCCTTTTTTTGTGCATATTTCACTATCGTTTTTTTATAATAAACACTTATTGACAACGTTTTATTTTTCATGTATGTTTTAAACAGACTAACAAAGAAAGAGGACACCACATGCCAGACAATGATAAAAATGAACGCTATATACTGCATTCTGTTTCCACCGCTTTTTCCATTCTGGACTTATTTTTTGAGCGGGAAGAACTGTCTCCTGCCGAAGTGGCGCGCTGTATCAACATCAACCGAAGCACAGCGTTCCGATTTCTCGTTACCATGGAACAGTCAGGATATTTAATAAAAACCGACAACGCCAAATACCGGTTAGGCGTTAAAGTATCTTCTCTTGGGCAGGTAGCCCACAACCGCATGGAACTGATCACTTTAATCCATCCGTTCCTTGTGGGACTTTCAGAAAAGACCGGAGAATCCTCGCATCTGGCCATCATGGATGACGCCACGCATGTTACATTTATTGATAAATCTGTGGGTACGCTCTGGCTGACTATGGATGTCATGATCGGTTACAGCAAATACGCGCATTTGACCGGAACAGGAAAAGCAATTCTGGCATACAAATCAGATCAGTTCATTAATCAGTACATACGCTCCGCAAGCTTTGAGATCTGCACTCCCAATTCCATCAAAGACGCCGGTTCCCTGCTTCGGACCCTGGATATGATCCGCGCCCAGGGTTATTCTACGGATAATGAAGAAGTGGAAGCAGGTCTTTACTGCATCGCCGTCCCTGTCCTGTCGCGGGACGCAGACCCCATTGCCTCCATCAGCCTTTCCGGGCCTACCACCCGTATGGTCACCAATCAGGAATCTCATCTAAAACATCTAAAAGACGCAGTTGCTCAGATTGAGCGTCTGATCCGCTGATAAAATACAGAAAGAAGGTGTTGACACCTTCTTTTTTTTATGTTACTTTTATGTTGTATAGTATAAAACATCGTTTTGTTATAGAAAACATTTTGATTTTTACTGTTCCTCTGTCTATAGAAAAGGAGTCTGCCATGTATTGTAATTTTAATGAAATGATGGAATCGATCCGGACGAAAGCCGATAAAAAGATCGTTGCGGTTGCTGCCGCTCATGACCATGAAGTATTAGAATGCGCTGCCAAAGCTAAAAAAGAACAGCTTGCAGATTTTATACTGATTGGTAACACGGAAAAAATAAAAGAAATACTGACTTCTCTGGGTGAAAATCCGGATAAATGGAAGATAGTCGAAGAGCCTGACGACGCGAAAGCCGCCATAAAAGCAGTGGAGCTGGCCTCTGCCAAAAAAGCGGACGCGCTTATGAAAGGGCTGCTTCATACCTCGGTCTTTCTCCGGGCGCTGTTTCAGAAAGAATACGGCCTGGTGCCGCTTAAAGCGCTGGTAAGCCAGGTAACTGTGACTGAGTTTCCGGCCCAGAACCGTCTGGTCCTGATTACGGACTGCGCGGTCAATGTAACCCCGACTTATTCCGAGAAAGTCCAGATTCTGAGTAATGCCGTGTCTTTAGCGCATCGCCTTGGTATGGACTGTCCAAAAGCTGCCTGCATCACTCCGGTGGAAGTGATCAATGAAAAAATGCCGGAAACCATCGACGCCGCCATGCTAAGTAAGGCAAATGACCGCGGACAGATCAAAGGGTGTCTGGTAGACGGGCCGCTGGCCCTTGACAATGCGCTCTCTAAAGAAGCCGCACGGGCAAAATCCATCGAAAGTCCTGTGGCCGGACAGGCGGACATACTGCTGATGCCGAACCTGTGTACCGGCAATGCCCTGGATAAATCCCTTCGATATTTCGCAGAATTAAAGACCGGAAGCGCCGTGATCGGGGCGAATGTACCGATTATCATGACCTCCCGGTCCGACTCGGCGCAGAATAAGCTGCACGCGGTCGCCCTGAGTGTTTTATAAAAAATATTTGACTTTCTGAAAAATAATGAGATATAATATCACTGATCGCGTGGCCGAACAGGTGTAAATCCAGACTTTTGGATTTACACCTGTTTTTTTCGGCTTAACACCCCGTTTCGGGGCAGGTTGTGGCAGCTTTCCTTAAAAAGTCTCCCAGAAATCACCAAATCATCAGGAGGTAGTATTATGATGGAACAAACAAACCAGTCTTTTCTTGCTACGGAGCATGTCGGCGGGCTTATGCGAAAATACGCGGTTCCCTGCATCATTTCGCTGCTTGTGGGAGCGCTGTATAATATTGTCGATCAGATCTTTATTGCCAACGCCGATTATCTCGGTTCCTACGGCAACGCCGCCAATACGGTCGTATTTCCCCTTACGGTGATCGCCCTGGCGATCGCGGTCATGATCGGAGACGGATGCTGTGCTTTCGTAAGTTTAAGCCTGGGCAGACAAAAGGCAGAGGACGCCAATCACAGCGTGGGAAATGCCATTGTGCTGACGCTTGTCAGCGGAATCGTCCTGTGTATCATCTATCTTGTCTTTCAGGAGCCGATCATCACCATGTTCGGCGGCATGGTAAATGCGGAGACTTTCCGGCATTCCAAAGAATATTTCTTCTATATATCCCTTGGGATTCCGTTCTATATGTTCGGACAGTCGATGAATCCTGTGATCCGGGCGGACGGAAGTCCTAAATTTGCCATGGTCTCCACCCTCGCGGGCGCTGTCACCAACATGATTCTGGACCCTGTCTTTATCTTCCTTTTTAAATGGGGCATGATGGGGGCCGCCGTCGCGACCGTAATCGGACAGATCTTAACGGCAATCCTCGCCGTCTGGTATTTTGGACACACCAAAACCGTGCATCTTTCCAAAGACGCCTTCAGGCTCAGGGCAGATATCATAAAACATTCCCTTACACTGGGAATCTGCAGTTTTCTCTCCCAGATCTCTCTCGTAGCCGCCATGGCCGCGATCAACAATATGCTCCGACAGTACGGCGCCATCAACCCTGTATTCGGGCAGGAACAATACGCCCAGATTCCCATGGCAGTTGTGGGCATCGTCATGAAATTTTTCCAGATCGTCATCTCCATCGTCGTAGGGATGGCGGCGGGATGCATCCCGATTGTCGGCTTCAACATGGGCGCCGGATTAAAACTCAGGGTGAAAAAGCTGTTTACGCTGCTCCTTGCCTGCGAAGCGGCCGTAGGTGCGATTGCCTTTCTGATTGTCGAATTTTTACCCGGACAACTGATCACTGTCTTCGGCGCGGCAAATGAAAGCGTGTATTATACAGATTTCGCAGTCAAGGCTTTCCGCATCTATCTGTGCACGGTTATCCTTGCCTGCATCAACAAAGCGACCTTTATCTTTTTACAGGCCATGGGAAAAGCAGCCGCTTCCACTGCCCTGTCCATGATCCGTGAGATCGTATTCGGCGTCGGATTCGCCATCCTGCTGCCCGGATTCTTCGCCCTTGACGGCGTGCTTTACTCCATGCCTGTGTCAGACATCCTGACAGCCGTTGTCTCCGCGGTCATTATCGCAGTCACCTGCAGAGAACTTACTTTATCCGAAATTTAATCCTTTCCCCACGACGCAGGATATGCTATACTGTATCCCATCAAACAGTTCAGGAGGATGGATTCATGAAAACCCGCCTTATCACCTGCCTGCTGTCATGCCTTCTTGTCACCGCTCTGTTAAGCGGCTGCGCGAAGGAAGAGCCGGCAAACGAAAATACCGATGCTTCGGCCTCTGTTACCTTTGAAGCCTCTGCCATAGACGGAACTTCCGTTTCAGAGGAGATCTTTTCCGAGTCCAAAATCACCATGGTCAACGTATGGGCCACCTACTGTAATCCCTGCTTAAGCGAGATGCCCGGACTGGGAGAGCTGGCCGGCGCGTACGACCCCGCCGATTTTAAACTCATCGGAATTATCAGCGATGTGCAAGAAGACGCGGACGAACAGACGTTACAGACCGCATCTGATTTGATCCAACAGACAGGCGCGGATTACCCGCATCTTCTTCTTAATCTGTCGCTGTACACGGCCTTTCTGACAGATGTATCCGCCGTGCCGACTACTTTCTTTGTCAATCAGGAGGGCGAAGTGATCGACACGGTAACAGGCGCTATGGAAAAATCCGCATGGGAGGAAAAAATCGATGAACTTCTTGAAGATTAACCCGCCCCGTCTGTGGCTGTGGGGGATTCTCGCCGGCATCCTCTGCCTCTGTATCGGTCTGAGCCGGGGAGAGTTTACCATAATCTGGCAGAAAGCCGCGATGATCTGTTTAGAATGTATCGGAATCGGGTGACTGTGATGAAAAGACTGCGGCTTACCGTGCAGATCGTCTATACGATCCTCACCAACGGATATATGTATGGTTTCCTGTCAGGAAAAATCTATCAGGGCAAAATGAAATACGCCTGTGTGCCGGGACTGAACTGCTATTCCTGCCCCGGCGCTGTCGCGTCCTGCCCCATAGGCGCCCTGCAGGCGCTTCTAAACCGGCAGGGATTTCACGTTCCTTTCGGCATGCTGGGTTTTTTCTTTCTCTTTGGAAGCCTTTTGGGACGAACGGTATGCGGATGGTTGTGCCCTTTTGGCCTGGTGCAGGATCTTCTCTACAAAATCCCCCTGTTCCATAAAAAGAAACGGCTGCCCTTTCACCGGATTCTGAAATACGGAAAATACATGGTTCTTGTATTTCTCGTATGCATCGGCTCTTTGTTCCTGTTCGGCGGCCTGGCCAAAGTTCCGGCTTTCTGTAAATATGTATGCCCCTCCGGCACGCTTATGGGCGCGCTGCCGCTGCTTTTGGCGAACCGATCTTTAAGGGCTCAGATTGGAGGACTGTTCTTCTGGAAACTGGGAATCCTGCTTTTTATCATCCTGCTTTCCGTTAAGGTCTTTCGTCCTTTCTGCCAGTATCTTTGCCCGCTGGGCGCCGTCTACGGCTGGTTCAACCGTTTCAGCCTGGTGCAGATACACTGGGAAAAGGAAACGTGCGTTTCCTGCCAGGCATGTCAGAAGGCATGTCCTGTGGGGCTTACCGCGGAGGAAATCTCCCGTTCTCCGGAATGTATCCGCTGCGGCCGGTGCGTATCCGCATGCCAAAAGAAATGTCTGCATCTGCGTTTTAACGTCAAATAGCAAATCCCGCGCACTGCGTTAATAGATATATCCCATGCTTCTCGCCCATGTATTATACAGCTCTACCCACGCTCCGACAGGAAATACGCACAGCAGGCAGAACATCACAGCTCCCGTCATCATGCAGACCCGTATCATGGGAAATACTTTTTTCTGCCGCACGATGATCGCTGCAAATACCACTGCCATCCACAGCATAAACGTAAGCGGCAGGATCCGATACACGGTCAGGCCGTAAACGCTTATATACATCCCCATCTTGCTGACTGCCGTTCCGATTAAAAGCAGCGTAAGAACGGACAGCAGAACGGACAGGCACCCAAGCCCTCTGTGCCCCCGGCTGCCTGACCGGGAAAACAGTTCTGCGCACCCTAAAAAAACCAGGTTCCACGCGCCGATCTGACACAGTTCAAAAAATCCTCTTCTGGCATATTCCGCATAGGTAAATTCCTGGGGGATCTCTCCTTGAAACGCGGAAAACAGGTACGATCCCTGCAGTCCGATAAACAGAAGATAAACAAGACTGACAACGATCAGCGCCGTGCATACGGCTGTATCGGAGATTTTTCTGATTCTCTTTCCGGTTTCCTGAAGCTTCTCTGTCTGAATCCTGTCTGTATTCCTCCCATGGATGCCTCCGAACGCCAGTCCAAAAAGATATTCTGATACAGGAATCGCCAGAATAACACGGATCAGAATGATCAGCATATGAAGCTTTATATACTCCACGACGCCGCCCACCATACGCTGAAAACCCGCGTCCGCGCTGGCTAAAAGCGGCAGAATAATAATCAGGGCAGGTATGGTCAGTGCAACCCCCAGAAGAATGGCTCCCATATGGCTTTCCTTTTTTTCTTCTTCCGGTACAGACTGATCCTTTGTCAGCACCCGTACCTGGCAGAAATTCCCGAAAGGAACCATGGCAACGGCATTCCAGAAATCAAAGAACACCCACTGGGAAGTCTTTCCTCCCAGCAGCAGTCTGCCTGACGCCGACAGCGTCCAGTAGGCGGCCGCCGCCATAAGCGCCAGTACCTGAAATACATACAGAATCGTGTAAAAACCAAAGGGAATCCCGACGGCCAGGACAACCGCCAGCCAGAACCAGCTCTCAGCCGGCGGACGGATCTCCTTTGCCCACAGATAGCATAACACGACGGCCACATATAAAACCGTAAACATGCTTAAAGCGGACGCATTGTACGCGCCGGTAAATACATAGATAAAACAATACCCCACCAGCATATAAACGACTGCGAAAAAGCGGTCGGCGATTTCGCATTTGGGAAACATAAGCGTTGTATTCATGATTCGTCCTCCACATATTCCAGAATATCCCCCGGCTGACACTCCAGGGCTTTACAAATATTGTTCAGCGTACTTAATTTGATCGCTTTGGCTTTTCCGTTTTTTAATATGGAAATGTTCGCCATTGTGATCCCCACCCGCTCAGAAAGTTCCGTGACGCTCATCTTGCGCCTGGCAAGCATCACATCAATATTGATAATAATCGACATTTTCTTTTGCCCCTTTCAGATCGTAAGTTCCTGCTCTTCTTCAAGCTCGCCGGCTTTCTGGACCAGATGGGAAAGTGCGGCGCACAAGACGGTCAGGGCAACGGAAATAAAGACGGCCAGAAGCACCGCAAAAAGCAGCCATGCCGCTTTTTGATACCATCCCGCCGCAAAAAACCAGACAAGAAATCCCGCGTACAGCGCCGCGTCCGTCAGCATATACTGGCTCATCCGTTTCAGTCTTAAAGCGTTTTTGGGCGAAAAGGACCGATCCTGCCCGATGCTTTCGCATATGCCCCAGAACCGCACCAGGCATAACAGAGCAGGCACGGCGCTGATCCCCACCAGAAGGCAGGTTCCTCTGTATCCGGCTGTTCCCGCCGCCTCCACAAGCGTATCCCTTACGATCAGAGGCAAAAACCACAGAACAAACGCCAACAGAAAAACGCCGACTCCCAATGTAACGATTTTTAAGTACCCTGACATCTCCGACTGTTTCATCTCTATTCTTCCTCCATCTATGTTACTTTACTGGAATCATAACACGTTCTTACATAAAAATCAATATATTTTTATTGTAATTCGATAAATTTATATTGTATTTTTGCAAACAAAAAGAGCCGCCGGCGTAACTTCCCCGCCTGACAGCTCTCTTTTTTGTCTTTTATTCGCTTTTTTCTTCTTTTACAATCTGTATATGCACATCTTTTAATTGCTGATCTTCCACTTCGGCCGGCGCGCCCATCATCACGTCCTGGGCGTTTTTGTTCATGGGGAACGGAATAATCTCGCGGATACTTTCTTCTCCCGCGATCAGCATGACCATACGGTCCACACCCGGAGCAATGCCCGCATGGGGCGGCGCGCCGTAACAGAACGCATTGTACATAGCAGGAAATTTCGCTTTGACGTCATCCTCACCCAGGCCCACAATATTGAAAGCTTTCACCATAATCTCCGGGTCATGGTTACGGACCGCGCCGGAAGACAGTTCCACGCCGTTGCACACAAGGTCATACTGATAAGCCAGGATATCCAGCGGGTCCGTCTCCTCCAACGCTTTCAGGCCTCCCTGGGGCATGGAGAACGGATTATGGCAAAATTCCAGCTCACCGGACTCCTCTCCGATCTCATACATGGGAAAGTCCACAATCCAGCAAAATTCATAGCAGTCTTTTTTCATATAGGCGTCGGACATGCCGCCTACCAGTTTGCGGATCACGCCCGCGGTCTTCTGCGCCGTCTTTAAATCACCTGCTGCCACACAGACGAAATCTCCCGGATTCAGATGCAAAGCGGCAACCACCACGTCTTTTTTCTCCTGCAGGAACTTGGAAATGCCACCCACCAGTTCGCCTTTGTCGTCCAGACGGAACCAGTATGCCTTCTGGGCGCTTTGTACTTCCACTTCCGTGCACAGTTTATCAATGGCTTTTCTTGTGCCGGTAAATCCGGGCGCGACAACGGCTTTGATCGTCTTCCCCGCAAAAGGTTCAAAACCGCAGTCCGCCAGACAGTCGGTCGCGTCCTGCACCAGCAGGTTGATCCTAAGATCCGGCTTGTCGGAGCCGTACAGTTCCATGGCTTCTTTAAAAGCGATCCGCTTAAAAGGCGGCTTTGACGCTTCTTTGTAAATGCCGTATTTGGAAAAAACAGGCGGAAGCACGTCTTCGAGAATCTCAAACACGTCCTCCTGGCTGGCAAAAGCCATCTCCATATCCAACTGATAAAACTCTCCCGGAGAACGGTCGGCTCTCGCGTCCTCGTCCCTGAAACAGGGGGCGATCTGGAAATACCGGTCAAATCCCGACGCCATTAAAAGCTGTTTAAACTGCTGCGGCGCCTGGGGAAGGGCATAGAATTTCCCCGGATGATTCCTGGACGGCACCAGGTAATCCCGCGCGCCCTCGGGTGAGGAGCAGGTCAGGATCGGCGTTGTGATTTCCAGGAAATCATGGCTGTTCATACTCTGGCGAAGCTCCGCCACAACTTTGCTGCGCAGCACCATCTTTTCCTTGACGGAAGGATTCCTGAGATCCAGATAACGGTATTTCAGGCGGATATTTTCATCCGCGTCCGTGGAGTGGTTGATCTGGAAAGGAAGTTCGTTATACCTGCATTTTCCCAGAACCTCCACTTTCTCCGGCACCACTTCGATCTCTCCTGTGGGAATCTTGTTATTCTTGCTGCTTCGCTCCCGCACGACGCCTTCCACGCAGATGGTCGTCTCATAGTTCATCCCCGAGAGCTGTTCCATGATTTCTTCTGTCTCTGCCACAATCTGGGTCGTTCCGTAAAAATCTCTTAAAATAAGGAATCCCAGGTTCTTACTTACTTTACGAAGGTTCTCAAACCAGCCCACCAGTTTTACCTGCCGGCCTGCGTCTGAAAGCCTCAGTTCACCACAATTATGTGTTCTTCCTTGCATGATTATAACCTCCTGTTGAAGTTCCGCTCCAGCCTTCCCGCGTCTTCTATTTACGGAAAAATTCTTTAAATTCTGTGTAACCGTCTTTCATAAGCTGCTCTTTTTGGAACTTTTTATTCTTGTTCATCAGGGATACCAGCACACAGGCGCCCTTTTCCCTTTCTTCCTTCGCTTCTTTCAGGATTTCACAGAGTTTATCCGACGGCATGTTTTTCTCGATCAGATATGCTTTTTTCACGGAATCGCCCGGAATCTGAAAACCGTTCTCCATTAAAATCGTGATAATCCGCTCAAACCCGATGGAAAATCCGCAGGCAGGCGTATCGTTCCCTGTAAATTTCCCGATCATCTTGTCATAACGTCCGCCGCCGGCCACGGAACTTCCGAACTCTTCCATCTCTACTTCAAAGATCGTCCCAGTATAATAGGACATGCCGCGCACCAGCGTCGGGTCGAATACCAGATCAAAAGAGGATGTTTTTGTGGCGTCCACACTGACCTGAATGGTACGCAGGTTCTCGATCACACCGTCCTCTATGATGCCCGAAAGCTTCTCTTCCAGCCAGGCCAGACGGTCATCCGCCTGTTCCATTTCACTGAACAGAGACAGATACCGGTCTACTTTTTCCTGACCGAACCCGGATTCCAGCAGCTCCTGTTTCACGCCGTCCCATCCGATCTTGTCCATTTTGTCCAGAATAATAAATACAGCGTTAAACTCATCCTCCGCAAATCCACTGTAAGCCGCCATGGCTTTTAAGATGCGCCGCTCGTTGATCCGCACTTTAAAATTCTTAAAATTAAGCTTCCCTAAAAGGGTCGTCGTAGCCAGTATCAGTTCAATCTCCGCCAGGCAGCCTGCTTCTCCCAGTATGTCAATGTCACACTGCATAAACTGCCGGAAACGGCCTCTTTGGGGGCGCTCCGCTCTCCAGACACTCCCCATCTGAAGCGCCTTAAAAGGCATCGGAAGTCCATTGGCGTTATTGGAATAAAATCTGGACAGCGGCACAGTCAGGTCATAGCGAAGGCCGCTGTCTGCCAGGTCGTTCTCCGTCTGAGCAGATTCGATATCAAGCTTTTCGCCCCGTTTCATAATTTTAAAGATCAGTTTTTCATTGTCTCCGCCCTGCTTGCTGCAGAGATTCTCTATATGCTCCACACAGGGGGTTTCAATATGAGAAAAACCAAAACTTTTGTAAGTCTCTTTGATCAGTCCTGTCACATAATCCCTAAGCTGCATCTCCGCAGGCAGCATATCTTTCATACCGCTTACCGGTTTTTTCTTTAATGCCATTCTACTGTCCTTTCCTATTCAAAGTTCCGCTCCAGCCTTCCCGCGCCGGCACTAGATTGATTTCTGATCGCTTCGCGCTCCGAACTCAATCTGGCGCGTTCAGGCTTTCGCTGTTTTTGAGCTTAAGTTCCGCTACAGCCTTCCCGCGCCGGGTACTGGATTGACTTCTGATCGCTTCGCGCTCCGAACTCAATCTGGCGCGTCCAGGCTTCCGCTGTTTTTTATCAAACATTCCTATTGTATTATTTTATCTTAAGTTTTGCAACAGGATTTTAACATTTTACCTGCCGTATTCTTTCACCGCTTTTACGGCCTCGTCCTGCGAGTACAGGTTGTCATAATCATAGCTTACGGCCTTTGACTCGTCGTACACTTTATGGAACTCTTTTTCATATTCTTCTTTACTCATCTTCACGCCGTCCCACTCATACTGGTAAATGGGTTCTCCGTCCGCGTCGAACTGCACATTGCTGTTATCCTCGGCCCCATAATATCCTGACACCACCGAAACCATCTCCCCATCGATGATACTGTATACCAGATCATAGTAGAAATCCATATGGCCGTCTGAGTTGCACAGCAGGTTTTCACCCGGAATATAGGAAAAATAGAGCCGGTACAACTGGATTACATGTATCTCTCCATTGGCATAGAAGATAATCCGGCATCCGGAAGCCTCACAATTGCCCACTTCCACAAGCTGGGGAATCCCGTCGCCTCTCATGTCGATCAATGTATACCCATCCTGCACATCCGGATCGGACACTTCAGTCAAATACCGAATATATTCCTGCTGCCACGGTTCCAGGCTGCTGTCAACAGGTTCCTCTACTCTCTTTCCGCTGATAAAATTTTTGGCTGTCTGTATGGTAATCTCCGCCAGCGCTTCGGAAGCGTCTTTTGACATCCGATCCTCATACACAAAGCTGCCTTCTTTTGTCCCGCTGTAATAACGGATCACGGAATGGGGTGTCGCCGCCTGGGGACCGGCTCCCGGATAATAACTGAGGATCAGGATAATATCATCATATGCATCGTTGTTGTAATCATAAAAAGAAACCGCTTCTACCTGGTTAAAGGACTCCAGGCCAATATTATCTTTTGACGCCGCCGGAAGCTGTGTCAGCACTTCTTTGTCTTTTTCAATCTGAAAGACCGCATCCGCAAATATATCTTCGGAGGTATCCGGCTCGTAAGAAGCAAATGTCACTTCTCCCAAAGGGCGAAGCGTCACATCAAAAGTCTGATCCGCGATCAGAGCCCCCTTTTTATATCCGCCGTCTGCTTCCTTCTGCTCTGCCTCACTGTCTGTATCCGCAGGCGGCTCTGATTTTTCTTCCTGGTTCTGTACCTGCTGCACAGCAGGGGTATCCTCCCTGGAATCACTGTCAGAACCGCAGCCTGCCAGAACCAGACAGGCCAAAAGCCCCGCAGCCAGCATACAGTATCGTTTCTTTATAAACATAACCTGATCTGCTCCTTTCATCACAATCCGTCTTTTTCTCTGGCCAGAATAATTGAAACACCTTTCTGCACCACTTCAGTAACAGTCATTTTGGAAAAATCCGCATATATCCAGATCAATTCCTTACTGCCCTTCCTCAATCCATGGAAGAGAATAATATTCCCCTGTTATGTAATCGTCCATTCCCCAGCCAAAACCTGAAAATTCATGTACTACATACTCCAGCCTGTTTTTCCATAATTTATACAGCTTTTCGTCTCCCTTTGCTATTACTACCGCATCATGATAAGCGTCTCCCAGAGCATCGTAAAATTCTTCATCTATATCTCCATAACACATAGTAAAATCCGTCGCACATTCCGCAAAATATAAAGCCAGATCACCGTACAATCTGCCGCTGTCACAATTTTCTGATCAGCGCCTTTTCCGTCAGTTTTTTCGTCATGTTCGTTTACTCCTTTTGACCATCTTTTTTTATTCGGATATCAACTTATACTTTTATGTCCTTCAGCTACTTTCTCATACGCCTTTAATAAATTTACGAATAGATTTCTCTCCGGAAATTCTTTAAATCGGCATCGGCCTGATCCGTGGTAATTACCTCATAAATCAAATGTCAAAATATTAGAATTTCCTCCTGTCAGATTTATTATATCTATATGTACGCACAATGGCAATATATTTTATTTTCCTTTTTAGAAAATTCCATCTTTACTGTTACAGTTCACAGGGCCACTTAATTAATACTTTCCCAATCTGC
>DKVI01000069.1 GCA_002491115.1 Lachnospiraceae bacterium UBA7182
AATACTGAAGATACATAAAGACCGTTTCCAAAGCGTGGAGCGCAGGGCTGTGGATGTGATGGAAACGGTTACAAACACAGGCTTGAAATATGATGAGAAGGAGGAGAAAATTAACGTGTGCCAGGCAATCGAAGAGATGAGGATAGAGTCAGAGCAGATTGGAGAAAAAAGGGGTAGACGGATTGGAGAAGAAAGGGGCGCTTTGAAAACCGCTCAGAAAAATGCCCGCAGCTTTTATAACATGGGGCTGGATGTGAAAATGATTGCTGAAGGAATAGGTTATGACGTGGCGACTGTGAAAAAATGGCTGGGGCTGGAGAAGTAAAAAGACAATTTTATACAATTTAACAAAATAATGACAGAAAGATCCTGATATAAGTATGGAAGATAAAACCAAGAAGCTTGTATCAGGATTTTTTGTTTATAAATTTTTGCAAAAATATAACAACTATAATGAAAGAAAACGGCGACTTTGACGGATTTGTGATTTCTGACGGCAGACCCAGTACATTGTCGTTTGCCGGTAAGCCGGTCTATCACAAATCAGAACTGTCTCAAGGAGGGGAGAAGGCGATGATCCTTGCTGTAAATAGAAAGAATCAGAGAGAAATCATGGAGGAGTTGAACAGAGACAGGAATACAAAAATATTGCTCCCGGATATCCCGGAGGATTTTTGAATGAGAAAGTACGAGACCCCAAAGGTTACGGTGATCATGTATGTAAAAAACGGCGCGCCTTATTTCAGGCGGGCATTGAACAGTGTCGTGGAGCAGACACTTCAGGAGATAGAAGTGCTGATCGTGGACGGGGGGAGCACGGATGGAACATTGGAGATCGCAAAAGAGACGGCTGACATGGATGACCGCGTCCGTATTTTTTCCTGTTCCCGGGGAAGCGTAGGCGCGCAGTTCAATCTGGGTGTAAGGGAAGCAAAAGGGGAATACATAGGGATCGTAGAGTCGGATGACTATATTCTTCCCGGGATGTATGAGACAGAATACCGGTATGCGAAAGAGACGGGCTGCGACGTCCTCAGGGCAGATAACTATATCTTTTTTGAACTGGACAATCAGGAAGTGAAGATTCGGACAAAGGTGTCGCAGGACAGGTCGGTATATGGAAGGGAATTGAAAGCCGGCAGGGATGACGAACGCATACAGATCGGCGGAAGCTATTGGACAGGTCTGTACAGAAGGGAATATCTTCTGGAGAAGAAGATCCGCATGAATGAATCGAAAGGCGCGGCATATCAGGACTTTGGTTTTCTGTTTCTGGCGTCCGCGATGGCGGAATCTCTGTATTTTCTGGAAGATGCGTTTTATTGTTACCGAAAAGATAATCCGAACTCTTCCTGCAACCGCCCGCAGGACATTCTTATGGTTCATAAAGAGTATGATTTCCTGAAAAAAGAGCTGGTCACCCGGGGACTTTGGGAGCATTTAAAGAAATATTTTTATTTATGGAAAATCCGAAATGAACGCTGGTTCTATCACAACTTGGATCAGGCGGATCAGGCGCGGTTTTTCCCGTACTTTTATGAGGATATGAAAAATGTTTCATCAGAATTTTCTGCTTTGGACATAAAATGGAATTTAAAAGAAAAAAGGCTGCTGGAGCTGGCAGTTCGATCGGAGAAGTTATTTGGTGATCATTTAGAACTGTGCAAACAGAAATGGGATGTTGCCTGCGAAAGGATACGGGGATTAAGTACAAAGGATTCGGTCTATATTTTCGGGGCTGGAAATATTGGGAGAATCCTGCATCATTATCTGCGAAACAGGGGAGTCGTCCTGAAGGCGTATATCGATAACAACGCAGACCTGCGGGGGACAAGGATGGAAGATGCAAAGGTGATCTCACCAGATGATATTGAGCCGGAGACAGGGAACCTGTTTTTAATCTGCAGTGAAAATTATGCGGATGAGATTTGGGAGGACTTGAGGCGCAGGGGGATTTTGGATACACAGGCGGCGGTTGTGAGTGATATGGATGCGTGCATACGTTTTATGATGCGGCAAATGAAAGGATAATCGAATGAGCGATCACTTCGGGCAATACAGGAAAGACATTAATACTGTTTATCAGTTGCTAGGCGATGAGCAGTCGAAGTTTATTTACGGACGCAGGCTGCTTTACAGTCTTACCGGTGATGAAGCCGTTTTACAGGACATGGTTGACCGCGTCGTGAGAAGCCGCAGGGAGTGGCAGGCGTTCAGGAAAGAACTGTCAGAAAAGGCAGCGCGAAATAAGATGGTCATCTATGGAGCCGGTATATGGGGGCATATTTTATGGGAAGAGACAAAAGATATCATCAACTGGGATCTGTGTGTCGATGCAGCCCCGGAGGGTAAAGAGTTCCCGGTCCGGCTGTGGAAGCTTGCGGATTTTATAAAGGTTTATAACGGTGAATATGTGGCGGTATCTTCCTTTAAAAATCAGGATTCCATGTATGCGCGGCTGCTGGAAGGCGGCGTTCCCGCGGAAAAGATCATCCATGCGGGGCAGGCGATCAATGAGATGACAGAGGGCAGCGCATATTTTGATCTGAAAGAGCTTGGCCCGGTGAAGGAAAAGGAAGTATTTGTAGACGGGGGCTGTTATGACGGTTTTACCACGAGAGCTTTTTTTCGATGGGCAGGTAAAACAGGTTATGCGTATTGTTTTGAGATAGATCAAGAGAATAGGAAGGCAATCCGGCGGAATCTGCCGGCGGGGAATTATGAGATCCTGCCAAAAGCGCTATGGTCGGAAAGGAGGACTTTGTCCCTGGCAGCAGCCGGTAATTTTGCCTCGTCCGTGGCAGAGGATGTACAGGAAGGAAGCGCCTGTGTCGAAGCGGATACGATCGATTCGCTATTGTGGGATAAGGGTGTGACTTATATCAAAATGGATATAGAAGGCGCCGAGCTTGCGGCTATAAAGGGAGCCGAAAAGGTGATCCGGGAACAGAGTCCCAGACTTGCAGTCAGTATCTATCATAAGCCGGATGATATCTTTCAGATCCCGGCCCTGCTGCATACATTTCATAAAGGTTATCGGTTCTATTTGAGACATTATTCTTTTTCGTATTACGATACAGTCCTGTATGCGGTGACATAGGGGGAAAGACGAGGTGATCTTGTATGTGCTGTGAGGAAAAGAAAACTTCCTACGTCCTGTTTGGAACAGGAGATTATTATCGGAGATTCCGCCATTGGTTCAGCGATAAAACGGTTCTGGCGGTTCTGGATAATGATAAGAAAAAACAGGGAACGATGTTGGATGGCTTTCCGGTGCTTCCTCCGGATAAAATAAAAGAGCTTTCTTTTGATGCGGTGGTGATATTGAGTTTTTATGTGACAGAGATGAAGGGACAGCTTATGGATCTGGGCGTAGGCGAGGATAAAATCTATCATTTTTATGACCTGCATGAGCTTTTCGGCGCGGAGGAGCAAAATTGTGTAAGTATTTTGCTTCTGTCCCATGATCTTTCTCTGGGAGGTCCGGCGCTGGCCCTGTATCACGCGGCGCTTGTGCTGCGGGAACATGGATACGACGTTACGTTCGCTTCCATGCTGGACGGAGCGTTAAGGGAGAAGCTGGAGGACAGCATGATTCCGGTCATGATCGACAGGCGGCTTCAGATACATACCATGCGTGAACTGCCCTGGACAGAAACGTACGACCTTATCTTTTGCAATACGATCAATTACCATACATTTCTTTCTGACAGGAATACAGATATTCCTGTAATCTGGTGGCTTCATGATTCTGCCTTTTTTTATGAAGGTATCAGGAAAGAGAAGCTTGCGGCCATAAGCGGCAGGAATCTTAAATATGTATCGGTCGGGCCTGTTCCCGGAAAGGCCATGGCCCGGTACCGCCCGGATGTTGTAATAGAAGATTTGATTTATGGAGTTTCAGAGGGGATATAGGATGCGATTTACTACGATCGGATATATTGAGTGGCGTAAAGGGCAGGATATTCTTGTGGATGCGCTTGAAGGAATCCGGACGGAGATACTGGAAGCAAATGAATTTCTGCTGATCGGGCAGGACAGCTCCGTCATGGCCCAAAAGCTGCATGAGCGGATGCAGGGAAAGCCATGGATCAGGATGACAGGTGTGGTCAGTCGGCAGGAGATCCATCAGATACTGGAAGCTGCCGATGTACTGATCTGTCCGTCCCGCGAAGATCCTATGCCGACGGTATGCGCGGAGGCCATGATGCATCATGTTCCCTGTCTGGTATCGGACGCTGTGGGAACGGCGGCCTACCTTACAGATGGTATGGACGGGGTGATTTTTAAGAGCGGGGATATAGATGGATTACGGGAGAAAATCCTCTGGTGCATCAATAACCAGGATACGATCAAGAAGATGGGAAACGAGGCGTACAAAGTGTATGAGAATGTATTTTCGGTAAAAGCCTTTGAGAAGAATTTATTAGCATATGTGGACGAAATGGCGGGAGCGGCCGGGGAGACTGCTGATTATCGTGGCGGCGCGCTTGGGGTTCCTGTAAGGTGATCGCCAGGCGGATCGGGACGTTTTGCCGGAGATTAAGTATTTAAATCCTCCATAAGTTCCGTAACACTGTGGCAGGTAAATACGCACATTGAAAATTTCATACTTATATTATGGAATATACCATAAAATCAGCCGGGTCCAGGAAGTATAAAACCAGAACAGAACGGTATTGTCTGGCACGGTCAGCCGCCTGTCTTGCACAATTACCCTGTTTTTAGTATAATAAAATTGCTGAAACAGAAAGGCGGTGGAGACAGTTGAAAACTGATACCGTTACAAAAGATTTTATATCCTGCGCGGATATATTTGCGGATGTTTTTAATTATTACGTCTATGGCGGGCGGCAGGTAATCAGCCCGGAGCAGCTGAAAGAACGCGATCCTGTGGAGCTGGCGCTCCCTTATGGGGCGGACGGCGCGATGGTTCCGGTTCAGAGGTACCGGGATGTAGAGAAACTGTATACGGCCAGGACGGATGGAAAAGTAGAGTATGTGCTTTTCGGGGTGGAAAATCAGGCTGAGATCCATTATGCCATGCCGGTGAAGAACAATCTGTATGACGCTTTGAAGTATGCCGGGCAGGTGGAGGCGGCGGCACGATCCCACAGGAAGGCCATGAGAAGCGGAGAGGGGAAGAAACCGGATGCCGGAGAATTTCTGGGAGGTTTCTGGAAAGAGGACAGGCTGATTCCCTCCGTGACTCTGACCATTTACTTCGGCTGTGAAGACTGGGACGGTCCCTTAAGCCTGCTTGATATGATGGAGGCGCCTGACCAGGAGATTTTGTCCTGTATGGATAATTATCATGTAAATCTGATTGCCCCGGCTCTGATGCCGGATGACGAGATTATGAAATT
>DKVI01000101.1 GCA_002491115.1 Lachnospiraceae bacterium UBA7182
TTAATAAAGTTGGATTATACTAGGTTCCAGGGCAGATTGCCGCCCATGATGCCTTCTACAATCATTTTCATCAAAGTCGCCTGGGGAGCCGGAACTTCCGCGCCGCCGTAACCGTAGGCCGTATTCAGAAGATATAATACGCCGCCGATGGCAAGGCCCGAAGCCACCACACCGATCAGTTCGCCGATCTGCTGGCGCTTCGGCGTCGCGCCCAGTAAAAAGCCGGTCTTTAAATCCTGTGAGGTATCGCCCGCGATGGCAGCCACGATACAGATCACGGAACCGATGGCAATGGCGCCTGTCATACCTGTGATGCCGCTGTCACCGGACGCTTTGATGGCAAAAGTAGCAATCAGAAGGGTGGCGATAGCCATACCGGATACCGGGTTATTGGAACTTCCGATCAGGCCTACCATACGGGAGGAAACCGTCGCGAAGAAGAAACCGAAAATCACGATGATCACCGCGCCCAGAATGTTGACCGGAATCGCCGGTACCAGCCAGACAATCAGAATCATAATCACAATACCGATCAGAACCACATTCATGGGAAGATCCTGGTCTGTCCTTGCGCCGCTTACGCTTCTTCCGCCTTTCATGCTCTTCATGGAATCCCGGAAGGTGGTTATGATCAGCGGCAGCGACTTAACCAGAGATATGATACCGCCGGTAGCGATGGCACCCGCACCGATATAGCGCACATAAGAACCCCAGATGCTGGATGCTCCGCCTTTTGCGTAAAGCGCTCCGATGGTAACGCCCACGTCTGCCGGATACATCCAGGTGTCTGCCCCGAACAGGCAGATCAGAGGAATAATCACCATCCAGCCCACCAGCGAGCCTACAAACATAAAGGACGCAATCCTTGGCCCTACGATATAACCCACGCCCAGGAGCGCCGGGTAAACTTCCATGCCGATTTCGCCTTTGAAAGCCTTAAACTCTGCCGCCACGTCCGCCGGAATCACTTTGATACCGTCCACGACCAGTTTAAAGACAGCCGCCAGCCCCATGCCGCTGAATACGGTGGACGCGTTGGCTCCGCCCTCTTCTCCTGCCAGAAGCACTTCCGCGCAGGCGGTTCCTTCCGGATACAGAAGCGTCGCATGCTCTTTGACGATCAGCGCATTACGAAGCGGGATCATAAAAAGAACGCCTAAAATACCGCCGCACAGGGCAATCAGCGTAATTTCCACCAGGCTTGGCATATCGCACAGGCCTTCTTCTGCCCATAAGAACAGCGCAGGCATGGTAAAGATCGCGCCCGCAGCCAGAGACTCGCCTGCCGAACCGATCGTCTGGACCATATTGCTCTCCAGAATGGAGTTTTTCTTCATGATGACGCGGATGACGCCCATGGAGATGACCGCCGCCGGTATGGATGCTGATACGGTCATACCCACTCTCAGGCCAAGATACGCGTTGGCCGCACCGAACACGATCGCCAGGATAATACCCATAATGATCGAAGTTACGGTAAATTCCGGCGTAATCTTATCCGCAGGAACATACGGTTGGAACTCTTTGTTTTCGTTCATGTCTTTTCTCCCTTATTCTTTTGATAGTATATGCTCCATTATACCGAATCTGTGCAATATTTACAAGAAAACATTTAAAAAATGTTAAGAAAGTTAAAAAAAGAATAAATTTTCAATAAAAAACTGCTTTTATATTGTGCAATTTACTTATTCAGCTTCGCAACCATCTGCCCGGCTTTGACCTGCTGCCCTTCGGATACATAGATTCTCTCCACCACGCCGGAAGCCTGCGCCAGTATATTGGTTTCCATCTTCATGGCTTCGATCACCGCGATGGGCTGTTTTTCCTCCACGGTTTCGCCTTCTTTGACCATAATCTTGATGATATTTCCGGGAATATTGGCCCCGATTTCCATCGGATTGTCTTCCTCCGCATAGAGTACCGCGTTGTGGGCATTCACCGTTATATCGGTATCTTTGATTTTTATAATGCGCCGGTTGCCGTTGATCTCAAAGATCGCCTCCCGGTTGCCTTCCGTGTCCGCCGGTTTTACTTCCTGCAGCCTGACCATCATAATGTTTCCTTCGTCAAACTTGACTTCGCAGGTCTCGCCTTCACTTAAGCCGTGGAAGAAAATATCGGAACCCATATGCCGGAAGTTGCCGTCTTTACGGATGCTGTTTATGTAATCTTCAAATACCTTCGGATAAAGGGCATAACTGATCACTTCCCTGGAAGTCCCTTCCAGCTCCAGATTCTCCTGCAGATAGGTCCGGATCGCCTCAAAATCTTCCGGCGGCAGCAGTTCTCCCGGCCTTGTGGTGATCGCCGGTTTGTCTTTTAGCACAAGTTTCTGAAGTCTGTCAGGAAATCCGCCTTCCGGCTGTCCCATCATACCTTCAAAATAAGATACGACCGAATCCGGGAAATCGATCCCCGCGGCTTTCTCGTATATATTTTCAGGTGTCAGTTCATTCTGCACCATAAAAATCGCCATGTCTCCCACCACTTTGGATGTGGGCGTCACTTTGACGATATCACCCAGCATGGTATTGACGGTCTTGTACATATCTTTTACTTCTTCAAATTTGTAACCAAGCCCGAAGCTTTCCACCTGGGGTTTTAAATTGGAATACTGTCCGCCCGGAATCTCATATTTATAAATCTCCGCCGTGGAGGTTACAAGCTCGGACTCAAAACCGCCATAGACCGGACGCACGTCCCGCCAGTATTCGGATATCTTCTGTAACTGGTCCGGATCAAGCCCTGTATCCCGTTCGCTGTTCTGCAGCGCCGCCACCACGGAGTTAAGGGCCGGCTGAGAAGTAAGTCCGCTCATGGAATTAAAGGCCGCGTCCACAATATCCACGCCTGCCTGCGCTGCCATCAGGATCGCCGCCACGCCGTTGCCGGACGTATCATGGGTGTGCAGATGAATCGGAATACCGATTTCCTGCTTTAACGCTTTCACCAGTTTTTCTGCTGCCATGGGTTTTAAAAGGCCAGACATATCTTTGATGCCCAGGATATGGCTGCCTCTCTTTTCCAGCTCTTTTGCCATACGGACATAATAATGCAGGTTATATTTTTCTCTGCTTTCGTCCAGTATATCGCCGGTATAGCAGATGCACGCCTCCGCCAGTTTCCCCTGGTTCAGCGTCTCGTCCAGCGCGATCTCCATGCCCTGTATCCAGTTCAGCGAATCAAAGATACGGAACAGGTCAATACCGGAGGCGGCCGCTTCTTTTACAAACGCCCGGATTACATTGTCCGGATAATTTTTGTATCCGACTCCGTTGGCGCCCCGGATCAGCATCTGGAAAAGGATGTTCGGCATCTGCCTGCGCAGCGTGTCCAGCCTTTCCCAGGGTGATTCTTTTAAGAAACGGTACGCGGTGTCAAAAGTAGCCCCGCCCCACATTTCCAGAGAGAACAGATCCTTTCCGTAGACGGAGACCGCCGGCGCGATCTTCTCCATATCCACCGTCCGCACCCTTGTGGCCATCAGGGACTGCTGGGCGTCCCGCATGGTCGTATCGGTAATCAAAAGTTTCTTTTGCTCCAGAATCCAGCTCTTGAATTTTTCCGCGCCCATCTCGTCAAACATCTGTTTGGTGCCGCGCAGGCCTTTGCTTTCTTCGGAGGATAATTTCGGGAAAACGGGGACGTTAAACTGCGGCTTTATGCCCCTGGTCTCGTTTACAAATTTCTTTCCCAGAAATTCCATCACTTTAAGCTCTGTATCTTCTACTTTCTCAATATCCAGAAGCTCCGGATTATTGGCGATAAAGCCGGTATCGCAGGCACCTCTGGCAAAATCGGGATGGTTTAAGACATTTAACATAAAGGCGATATTGGTCTTAACACCTTTGATCATGGTCTCCCGAAGGGCCCTTGTGGCCTTTAAGCGGGCGTCCTCAAAGGTGCGTCCATAGGCGGTCACTTTCAGAAGAAGGCTGTCATAGAAGGGCGTGATCTGAGCGCCCTGGAAGCCGTTCCCGCCGTCCAGGCGGATGCCCAGGCCGCCCGGCACCTGGTACGTCTCTATGATACCTGTATCCGGCATAAACTGATTGACCGGATCTTCCGTGGTAATCCTGCACTGAATCGCGTAGCCTCTGACGCCGACGGCTTCCTGGGACGGAATCTGAATCCTGTCGGAAGCAAGGGTATACCCCTGGGCGACCAGAATCTGCGCCTGCACAATGTCGATGCCTGTTACGATCTCCGAGACCGTATGTTCCACCTGAATCCTGGGATTCATCTCGATAAAATAGTGATCGCCTTTTTTATCTACCAGAAATTCCACGGTTCCGGCACTTCTGTAGTTTACGGCCCGGGCGATCTTTAAAGCGTCTTCGCAAATGGCCTGCCTTTGCTCTTTCGTAAGGCAGAGCGCCGGCGTAAATTCAATCACTTTCTGGTGTCTTCTCTGGATGGAGCAGTCACGCTCGTAAAGATGTACGATATTTCCTTCTTTATCGCCCAGGATCTGTACTTCGATATGCTTTGGATTTTCCAGATATTTTTCAATGAAAATGTCGTCGATCCCGAAAGCCTTGGCAGCCTCGCTTCTGGCGCTTCGGAATTGTAAGAGCAGTTCGTCTTCTGCCTGCACGATGCGCATCCCGCGTCCGCCGCCGCCGGCAGCCGCTTTTAACATGACAGGATAACCGCAGATTCTCGCGATCTGAAGGGCCTCCTCCTCGGTCTGAATCGCCTTATCCACGCCCGGGATCGTGGGAACGCCCACGGAGCTTGCCACAATCTTGGACTTGATCTTATCCCCCAGCCGGTCCATCATCTCCGCTGTAGGCCCGATAAACTCGATCCCCGCATCCGCGCATGCTTTGGCAAACTCCACGTTCTCCGCCAGAAAACCGTAGCCGGGATGAATCGCGTCCACGCCTTTTGCTCTCGCTAAAGAGATGATCTCGTCAATCCCAAGATAAGCTCCCACCGGCGTCTTTCCTCTGCCGATCTGGTACGCTTCGTCCGCGTTTACCCGAAACAGCGCGTTTTTATCCTCCTCCGAATAGATCGCCACCGTACGGATGCCCAGTTCACTGCACGCCCTGAAAATTCGTATGGCGATTTCACCGCGGTTCGCTACCAGCACCCTTTTAAATTTTTTGGTTTTTGACATTTTTTACCCCCTGTAATAGATTTTATAAACAATCAGCTGTCTGCTGACAATTTACCCCTTTTGTACCTTCTTAATAAATATACAGACTATCATATCATTTACCTTGTACTTTTTCAACCAACTATTTGGATATTTGCGGCAAAATAACGAAAAAAGCATTTTATCCATATATTTCATGGACAAAATGCTGTCTTTGTTACTGTTGCTTTCTCATATTTTCACATCAGGGGCGCGATCACCCGCAGCACAGACGATATCATGTTTCCGATCAGTCCCTGGCGGCAGTCGCCTAAAGATACCTGATGGCATTTTAAGAAACAGTCTTCCATATCTTTTTTCACATCCAGCACGGCTTTGCACCCGTATAAAAACGTCCCGCATTCAAAATGCAGATACAGGCTGCGAAAATCCATGTTGATGGTGCCTACGGTCGCCACTTTATCGTCGCACACATAAGATTTGGCATGCACAAAGCCGGGCGTATACTCATAGATCTGCACACCCGCTTTCAGAAGCGGCGGATAATAGGATTTTGCCATATAAAAGACTGTCGGCTTATCCGGTATGCCCGGCATCAGGATCCGCACGTCCACCCCCCTTTTGGAAGCAAGGCAGAGAGCATTTTCCATCTCGTCGCTGATCAGCAGATAGGGCGTGGCAATATACACATAATCCTTTGCCTGATTTAATATGTTAATGTAAACATTTTCTCCCATCTCCTCATTGTCCAGCGGCGTATCCGCATAGGGAACCACATATCCGTCCTCCTCAAAGGGCTCTTTATGCCAGATACGGGGTTTAAATACACTGTAATCCAGATCCGGCGCCCGAAAAGCGTTCCACACTTCCAGAAACATCAGCGAAAAATTAAACACCGCGTCTCCGTGAAGCCGGACGCCGGTATCCTTCCAGTGGCCGAACCGAAGCTTCTGATTGATATATTCATCCGCCAGATTAATCCCGCCGTTGTAGGCCGTATGGCCGTCAATGACCAGAATCTTACGATGATCCCGGTTGTTCATAACCAGGGACAAAAAGGGCACAAACCGGTTAAACGCCAGACACTTGATCCCCTTGCGCTCCATCAGATCCGCGTAATGAAACGGAAGCAAAGAGACACAGCCCACATCGTCATAGATCAGCCGCACGTCCACGCCTTGTTTTACCTTCTGCTCCAGGATCGCAAGGATCGCATTCCACATCAGGCCTTCCTGGATAATAAAATATTCCAGGAATATATAATGTTCGGCTTTTTTCAGATCCTCCACCATGGCGGCAAACATATCCTCTCCCAGCGGGTAATAGGTAACTTCTGTATTTTTCCAGACCGGATACGGCCCGTAAGTCCCGATATAACGGATGTTGCCCGCTATGGACGGGTCCTGCGCATCAATCTCATGCAGCACCCATTCGTTCTGGGACATGGTCTGTCTCATCTCCTCTTTGACCAGCGCCATGCGGACGGCCAGGCGTTTGCTGGGCTTTTTATTGCCGATCATAAGATATAAAACACCTCCGAACAGAGGAAAGCCCATGACCACAATGATCCAGGCAATCTTGTAGGAGGAGTTTTCGTCTTTACGGATCAGATACAAAAGGATCAGAATACTTACAACCCGGAAGAATCCGTTAATAAATACAGAATAACTGGTCAGCCGCCCCAGAAAGAGAAGCCACCAGAAGATCTGTAAAAGCAGCGCCGTCCCTACCAGGACAAGTCTGCTTTTGAATACTTTAAACAGTTTTTTCATGTCCGTATACCGCCAGTCGATTGATCTGGGTCGCCACATAACCGGCGCCATAACCATTGTCAATATTTACGACCGTGATCCCGTTGGCACAGGAGTTGATCATGGTCAGAAGCGCGGAGAGTCCGTGAAAGCTTGCCCCGTAGCCCACGCTGGTGGGTACGGCGATAACCGGCACATCCACAAGCCCGGCCACCACGCCGGGAAGCGCGCCCTCCATGCCCGCCACAGCCACCACACAGTTCACATTTTCAAAGACTTTCAGGTTGCCAAGAAGCCTGTGAATCCCCGCCACGCCCACATCATAAAGCCGGGTCACCCGGGTGCCGAAAAATTCCGCGCTTCCCGCCGCCTCCTCCGCCACCGGAATATCCGCCGTACCGCCTGTGCAGACGACGATACGGCCAATCCCTTCTTTTTTCTTACACTCTGCCTTCAGAAGACGGGATACCGGATCATAGGTAAATTCCGGCACGGCTTCCATGACTGCCCCGGCCTGCTCCTTTGACGCCCTTGTCCCGAGTACATTGATCCGCTCTGACACCATACGCGCGCAGATGCCCACCAGATGATCCGTCTCTTTTCCCTGGCAGTAAATCACTTCTTCAAATCCCTGGCGCACGTTTCTGTGATGATCGATCTTGGCATATCCCAGGTCTTCATACGGTAGTTTTTTTAGAAGCTCCGCGGCTTCTTTTATATCCATCTGACCGGATTTTACTTCGGTCAGGATCGCGTTTACATCCATAGCTGCGCCCCTTTTTGTTTTGATTGTTTTTTACTGCACTTCGATCAGTTCGTATTCATCCGTTCCGATTCCGATCTTTTTCGCGTGCTCAATGCAGCATTTCCAGTTGGTATCCGGAAATACGGAAGTGAAGTGATCGTCGATAAAAGATCTCCCTGACTCTTCCAGTGCGCTGCCTTTCACCGGTTCCTGGGCATTGACGGCGTCGATGCATGCCATATCAAGCGCTACCGGGTCGAAGGAGGCGAAGATACCCACATCCGGCACAATGGGAAGATCATTTTCCGCGTGGCAGTCGCAGTAGGGTGATACATCGATTACAAAACTTACATGGAAATGCGGTCTTCCCGCCAGCACGGCTTTACTGTATTCCGCTATTTTGTAATTGAGTATTTCGTTCGCTTCATCCTCGGCAGGTTTGACGGCATCTTTGGGACAGACTCCGATACAGCGCCCGCAGCCTACGCATTTGTTATGGTCGATAGAAGCTTTCTTGTCCGTGATCGACGGCGCGTCATGGGCGCAGATCTTGATACACTGGCCGCAGCCCACACACAGGTCCTGATTGACAAAAGGCTTGCCTGCGGAATGCATCTCCATCTTCCCCGCGCGGGAGCCGCAGCCCATACCGATATTTTTAAGGGCGCCTCCGAATCCGGCCATCTCATGGCCTTTGAAATGGCTCATGGAGATAAAGACGTCCGCATCCATAATGGCGCGTCCGATCTTTGCTTCTTTTACATACTCTCCGCCTTCCACCGGAACATACACGTCGTCCGTTCCTTTTAAGCCGTCCGCGATCAGGATATGGCAGCCGGTATTATACGGGTTAAAACCGTTCTGATACGCGCTCTCTATATGATCCAGCGCGTTCTTCCTGCCGCCTATGTATAACGTATTGCAGTCCGTCAGGAACGGTTTTCCGCCCAGATATTTTACCATATCCACTACGGTGCGGGCGAAATTGGGCCTTAAAAACGCCAGATTTCCCGGCTCCCCGAAATGAATCTTAATAGCCGTATATTTGCCCTCCAGATCCATGGTGGGAAGTCCCGCCTTGCGAAGGAGCCTCTCCAGTTTGTTCTGAAGAGGGTCTCCGTTTTTGGTCCTTAAATTTGTGTAGTATACTTTTGATGCGCTCATAATACATATACCTGCTACTCAAAATATGGACAAA
>DKVI01000003.1 GCA_002491115.1 Lachnospiraceae bacterium UBA7182
AAGGATGATGTATTCACTGGGAAGCTTTGCCAGCATCCAGACGCGCCTTCCGGACTGTAAGCTTCCGGCTGTCTCATAGCGCACGCCTTCCCCCAAAAGGGCGTCCGTAAACGCAAACGCATCTTCATTCTGCACGACCCTGTAACGGCTGCTGACTACGCCAAGAATCTGCCCGTCCGTATCCCTTACATTTGCCAGATAGCCGTGTATTGGCTCCCTGTTGTCTGTATAAATTTTTTTCTGAATCACTTTCCAGTCAAGGCCTGCCAGTTCCAAAGCTTCCTTAGAATCCGGTGCTTCCGCTACGATCGTCCCAAGTCCGTGCCATGGTTTCTCCCTTGTACTGAACATACTTTCTACATTTGCTGCCATTATTTTCTCCTTTCCATATATCCGCAGGCCCCTTCTGTTTATATCCGATTGTCTGCCTGCTGTTTTCTTCCTGTTGGTTCTTTGTTTATGGTTACGATTTGTGCCTGTTGTTTCAGGGTTTGTTACCCGTTTTCGGCTTTGCTGTCTGCTTTATATTTTGTCAGTTGTTCTATTGTCCAGCTTTATTTCCCCGTTTTTCCATTTCTCCAGAAGTTGTTTTAAAACATCAATCATGTCGGAATCCTGATATCCTTCCGGAAAATATGAGCGAATATAATTATCCAGACTTTCAGACATATTTCGGCCCCGGGAAACGGTACTCTTTTTAAAGACAGAAGGCATTTTATCTCCTTCTGTCTTTTTCTGATTTTCCGAAACAGCTCCCATCAAAACCCTGTCAATCCGGTCAGAGGAAAGCCTTCCTGCCATCGCAGACTGCCGCAGCTGTCCGGCCTGTTTCCGGGAAATTCCATGTGGTTTTTCCTGCAAATACCGGTAAAGCTCTTCCTGATCTTCTGTCGAAAGATAGGATAATTCTACTCCGCACAGAAATGCCAGTTTCTTTTTATCCACCAGTTCCAGAAGCCCCGGAATCAGCGCATTGAGCCGCAGGTATCTCTGCACCTGCCTTCCGCTGTCGCCCGCTTCTGTCCCGATCTGCTCTGCTGTCTCCTTTTTCCACTTCCCGACAGGTTGTCGGGAAGTGAAAGAGCTGTCCGCACACGCTCTGTTTCCCTGTTTTGCCAGCGCTTCCATCTTCATCTGATAAGCCTTTGCCTTTTCGCTTGGAAGAATAGACGTTCTCTGGATATTGGAATCCACCATCCAGACTACCGATTCTTCTTCAGACATTTCCCGGATCACCGCCGGTATGCGCTCTATGCCAAGCTGTCTGCAGGCCGCACATCTTCTGTGCCCGGCGATTGTCTCATACCTTCCGTCCGGCTTTTTCCGAAGGATAATGGGAACAATCACGCCGGATTGTCCGATACTCTCAATCAGTTTTTCCATATCTTCGTCTAACCGAACCTGAAAAGGATGCCCGGGAAACGCATCAATCCGGGAGATGGCAATTTCCACCCTCTCATCCTGTTCCAGCATTTCCTCAAACGGAGTCAGTTTCATATGCTTCCTCCCCTGTTTCTGTAGCCAGCAGCACTATATCCACCAGCTGTCGAAATGCCGACGCAACCTTTCCATTCCGATCCAGTTCATAGATGCTCTTTTTACCGGAACCAAGCTCCTTAGCCCTCACCGAATACGGAATCTGGCAGGGAAGGATACCGACACTGCTCCCGTAAGTATCTGCAAGAAGTTTCAGGACTTTTCTGCTGTCCCGTATCCGGGGATTTACCATAGACGGCAAAATCCCGAGGATTTCAAGAGCCGGGTTTGCCTTTTTTCGGATGCGGACTACAGTCTGTAAAAGCTGCTCCAGTCCCTTCGCCGCCAAATATTCTGGCTGTGTGGGAATCAGCACATGATCTGCCGCTGCCAGCGCATTGACTGTTACCATCCCAAGCGCAGGCGGGCAGTCTAAAAGAATATAGTCATATGCTGTTTCCACCGCCGACAGAAACCGCTTTAAAAACTGTTCCCCGCCCTCCGTCTGTGATAATTCCTGCTCCACCAGCACCATCTTACGGCTTGCGGGGATATAATGCAGGTTTTCTGAATGACGCAAAATACCCCTGACAATATCCGGACTGTCAGGGGTACGTTTCATCATACGAAAAATTTCTGCCATGGTACATGGGAGCGTCTCCGGGTAATCACATCCCAGACTGATGCTGAGGCTTCTCTGCGCGTCCAGGTCAGCCAGCAGCACTTTTCTTCCCCTGTCTGCCAGCCCGGCCCCCAGACACAGCGCCACGGTACTTTTGGAAACACCCCCTTTCTGGTTTACGACTGCTATTTTCTGCGCCATTTTTTCTCACTTCCTTCGTTTTTTTGAGCTTCTTTTCCCAAAGCTCTCTTTCAAACCGTTCTTCCAGTTCAAACACGGATTTCCCCTTTCCTTTCATTGGTTCCGCGATCCGGCTCTGGATTCCCCTGAGCCTCTGCCAGTATTCGGGAAGATACTGGTAGATTGCCTTTAATTCTTTCAGGTTCTTGTTCCTGCAGCACCAGCAGCTTACACGATCAAGGATGCTGTACAGCTCTGTTCCGCCTTCCTTCCAGTCATAACCTCTGTCATGGCAGTAATTCAGACAGTCCGCTTCTTTCATCTTCCACTCAATCAGCGGATAGTTCCTGATCGTCCTGCTGTCCGGGTAATGTTCTATACGCTCCTGTTCATCAAAAGCAATCCCAATATATTCCACAATTGTTTCATCCGGATAAGTTTCCCTGTAATAGCGGTTGATTACTGCCACTTTACCTGCGGTCCCCCATCTGGCGCAGCCCCCGCACCATTCATAGCCATAATGATACGGATAAGGCCTGTCACCCGCTTTACGGTACTTTACCGGGCGAACCAGCATATCAAACAGAAACGGAGTATCAGGACACAGCTCTGTAAATACAATCTTCTTTTTTACCAGAAGCTTCCTGATCCTGTCCCTGTTACGGTAAATGGAAGCAAACTCCATCCCTGTATCATAGAAAATTACCTCATCCAAAGGAAGCCCTTCTTCCAGAATTTTAAGAACCATACAAAGGCTGTCCTTCCCAAAACTACAGCTTGCAACATATTTCATACCAGCCACCTGCCAGTCCGGCCTGTGGCAAACAGCCCGCCCTCCCATGCTCGCAGATTTATGGGCGTTCCCTGCCCACTGCTCACGCTGTTCTGGCTGCTTTTACACTGTGTTCATCAGTCTCACAGAAACCGGCTTCGCCGGATGGTATTACTCCTTTCCTTTCAATGCGATAAATACCGGAATTTCTGTCTCGTCAGTCTTCATCTTTGCCATCACAATTTTTGATTACCTCCGTCGCAATCACAACGATTGTTGTCAGTATACTGAATATGATCTTTTCCATTTCCTGTCTCCTTTCATGACAAAACGGACAGAACCACTATGGTTCTGCCCGCTGTATACGCTCTTTTCAGTTTTAATATAGTCCTGCAAAATAAGTGATCCCCCTTTCTGGTGGCAGACTATATTTAGATATTGTTGTTTACGGTAAAAAAGGACAATGGATTCGCGCCATTGTCCTTTACATAGATATAGTATATAATTCAAAAATTTACTTTATCAATCTATATCTTTTACAGGTTTTATCAAAAATACATTTTTCGCAATATCTACTTCTAATTTAAACATTGGATTACTTCCCTGTACCCTACGAAATGCTTCTTCTAGCATCTCGTTACAAACCCAGGCATCGTACTTATTGTCGAAGCTCGTAAGAGCAGCTAATGGTGGAACCTCGGAATCTTTGATATCATCATAATTATCATAACGCTTTTTACCAAAGAAAAATCTGATGGATGTCTCCACTATTCTAGTATCCTTAGACCAAGTAATAAATCCTTCTTCATCATTAAGCATAATAGAACGGAAGGCTGCTAACGAGGCCCTCATTCCAGCATAAGCTTTTCTATAACCGGCACCAGCTAACAGTCCTGCGTTATCAACCATTTTCTCAACCGATGGAGGTAGGTCTCTATTGTCATATATCCACTTCCTAGCCTCCTGTGATCCAGCGTCTAAAGCATTAATTCTGGAACTGCGTTCTTGGTACTCTTTGTCCCATTCGTCAAATTCCTTTTCTGCTCTCCTTAGTGATCTGTCTGTTACGTCCCACTCAATATCATTTACGATATTTCTTATGGTATTACCTATAAAATCGAACATATACAAATTTCTCCTTTTTGTTCTTTAAGCATTTTTCTACAATGCTCTTACATTTGTGAGCAAATCATGTTAATGTCCTATGACTATTGTATTGGTAATACATTTTTTAGACCATATCTTTCACAGGTTTTATAGCATATGTATTCTTTACTATATCTACTTCCAACTTAAACATTGGATCGCTTCCTTGTACCCGGCGAAATGCTTCCTCCAACATATCGTCCGAAATGATGTTACCATACGGATTATCGAAATCCATATACTCTACCAATTTGGGGACTTCGCTATCTGTAAAATCATCGTAATTTTCATAACGGGATTTTCCAAAGAAAAATCGAATAGACGTCTCCAATATGCGGTCTTCTTTGGGCCAGGTAACAAAGCCTTCTTCATCATTATACATGATGGATCTAAATGCTGCCAATGCATCACACATCCCGCTGATTGCCTTAGGACGATACCTGTGTCTTGTAGCAAAATCGAAACTGTCAAGTTTCTTTTCCATTGAATCTGGCAATTGTTCATTCTCAATACACCAGGTTCTGGCCTCTTTAGAGCCTGGGTCTAATGCATTAATTTCCCTGCATCTTTCTTTGTAACCTTCCTCCCATTTATCGAAGTCATCTTGTGCTTTCTTTAGTGACCTGTCTGTTAATTCCCCCTCAATATCGCTTACGATATTTCTTATGGTATTACCTATAAAATCAAACATATACACACCTTCTCTCAAACTCGATTCCTTTGAACTGTTTATACAACGCCATTCTAATTTTTCCGCCGTATCGCACCAAGGCTATTATTTGATGAGCATATTCTTGCAAATTCATCTAATGTGATCTCTTTATTACTTATTTCAGGCGCTGTTAAATCCATAGCTACTTTTTCCATTCCATTAAGAACACTGTTGGAATCCCCTATAGATTTATGAATACCTTCATAATTAATCTGATTCAATTCCTCTTTATTTTCGGCTTTCCGAACCAGCTCAACCTTACACATATTATATAAAAGTCCTACAAGCAAAGCCGTATTTTCTGTTAAAAGTTTTTCATCAGAGGAAAATTCCAGCCAGTCCGTTTTATGGGCAACATTTACTATATTTGTCAGCTTTCCAAAATGTCTCATATATTCATTTTCCACCGAAGATATTGCCCGTTTATATTGATTCGCCGCACTGCTTAATTCATTCATATAGTCGCAAATACGGTTAATCTCCTTTTCAGCCCGCTTCATTTGACTCCAGGCTTCATCAGCCTTTTCTGACAGGGAAGACCCTGTGACATTGAAAATTACCCCGCCAACCAGAAGTCCCACTCCAAGCGTAGCTGCCCCCAAAATCGTTGTGCCCAATGCGATGCCGCCACCACCAGCGGCGATCGCACCGCCTCCCAATGCCGCAAGTGTAGCATTTGTAGCTGCTGCACCGCTTAAAGATGCAATCGCCGTACCTGTGGATGCTGTGCCAAGCGCCATAACAGCCGCTGTAGTAGCTCCTGCCGCCGCGAAGCCACCTGCCGTACCTGCTGCCGCTCCGCCAATTCCGCCCAGCAATACACCCGCACCAACAGAAACTTCTTTTAATTTCTCCCCATTATACTCCGGGATACTGACACCGCCTTTTTCATACTTTTTAAACTGCGGCCGGTTCTGAATTTTTTCAATCACATCCGAAAAAGCATTAAAACTTTTCAGGATTTCCAGTTCTAACTTACCCAGCTCGTCCATGACAGCATTTGTTTTCGCATTTTGTCTTTCAAATGCAGCCAGGTTTTGTTTGTGTCTTGCATCAGCAGATTGCATAGTGTCATTTGCTTCCTTCATTTTAACAGCCCCATGGATTCCGCTCCCAACTCCTGCAATTCCAGCAATAGCCGCTCCTGCTCCCAAAATAAAAGGTAATGGCATAATATTTACTCCTTAGCTTTTAATTTACTACAGACTGCATAATTAAGTCTGTAATATTCGTCTTTATCTATTGTTTCTTTAAAAAGTATTTCATAGCTTTCATCAATCCGACACAAAAGAGGACGGTTCTCATAAATACCGCATAAATTTCCACTCAGATATTTACATACACCGTCTCCACGGTCAAGATCATGGTATATGGATGACAAATTCACATGTCGGCAACATTGGCCGCACTTATCACATACAAACATTATTCAAAAACCAACCGGGCGCTTTTATCTCTCATAAAACTGTCAAAGCTTCTTTGTTCGCCCCAAGGCAGTACAGCTCCAATATCTTTTAATGCCTGCCTAAGAACAATGTTCAAATCCTTCTCCGTTTTTGCATTCTCGATATTATCGGCAATACTGTTATATAAAGCCACTTCTTTCTGGAACTGCGCCAGGTCGATTTCCATAAGCTCCGCCGCATATTTTTCAAAATAATCTGCCTGCTGACGATAATAATTAATTTCCGTTTCGATTGTATGTAACCCGTCCAGCGCTTTAATAAGCTTGTTGATTATTTCGCTCCTGTCAAAAAAATAAAGTAACGTGCAGCTCATAATACCTGTTACAAAAGTTCCGCAGAAAGTCTGCACTATTTCACCTACAACAGGAATTGATGCAATGGGTGTCTTTCCGACCGCATCAGAGACTATTACACCAACAACAATACTGGCGCCGGTAGCCAAAATTTTCACAACAGCCCGCATCCGCTCGCCAAAAGTATAATTATCAGGATTAATAAAAAGGACTTTTCCCGCTTCAACCAGTGAAGTATACGACTGGCGGATAACCCGGACTACATTTTTAGCCGTTGAGAAAAAAATATTGCACAGCGTTGTTGTAAGACTTGCAAGAGCGCCCGCAACAGCCCCACTTAAAAAACGCGAAAAAAGCTCATCATATTTTCTTTTTGCCCGTTCAAACCCACATTGAATGCCACGGCCCAACGCAGTAAAAAACTCCCCTAAGTCAAATTTACCCCTGACTTTTTGAAATTCTTCTTTTACAGCAAACCACATTTCTGCAAATACAAAACCAAGTGCCTGACGTGCCCCCATACGGACGCTGACATTTCCGGCTGCTACCGTCAAATCCTTTGCAAACTCAGGGCTGGTATAATAGGCCTTTGCCAGTTTAGCTTCGTATGATTTTCTTGCAACCGCATCCCTTAGATGCATATTGTTTTTTTGATCTTCTGTATACTCGCCACCATATTTATCAAGAAACTCATCCATAGAGTTTGCTTTTTTTGTGCGGTTTGTGTGTGGATTCGTTGCCTGTAAATTTTCTTCACAATTAGCCAGATCTGTCCCCGTCAGGCCTGCCAGCACACGCCCCCTGTCATCATGTATTTCTTTCGCGGAGATAACATGATCCAGATCGCTTTTTCCATTACGGTCAATCTTTTCACCGGTATATGCATCAACAAGCACGCCTTCTTTCTTTTGCGTGCTTATCTCTCTATTTTTAGCAATATACCTCGAATCTCCATGGTATTCCCTGGAATCATACGTTTTTTGCTTCTCATAGTCAAGCTGGTTCGATTTATTTTTATAAATCATCTGTCCGTCCTGGTCAACCTGACGGACATTATAAATTGTATCAACATCTCCTCCATGTTGATCTCTTATCAAAAAATCCAGGCCAAACGACGCGATCAGGCTTTCTACAAGGACACGTTCATATTGCTGAAAAATATTTTCCAAAATTGGCTCTGATGGATGTGGATAGAAGCTTTTTCCGGCATCCACTGCATACACTCCTGACATTCCTTTTCACCATCACTTTCCTACCAGTGTCCCGATCTTCTCATATAATTTCGTAAGTTCTGATACATATACCTCACACTTACCCGGGAAATCTGCCCGCAGATCAAACGCTGTCCGAACCTGCTCAATCAGGGAATATTCCTCATTTTCATAGTCATTTCCGGCACAGGCAAGTCCTACCAGTTCAAACATAATTTGTTTTTTCAGTGCATCTGATTCTGATGTGAATACAGCAATCGCTGTCTCTAAATCTCCTTGTGTCTCATCATAATCAGGCGGCAGACTCATTTCCTGTTTGTACTGCGCCATCATGGCGAGTTCTCCTTCATCCAGTACCCCATCCACCGCGATCAGTTTATACGCCAATGTCATAAACGCATCCTTTTGACTGTCGCTCAAATTTGCAAGAAACATACGCTTTCCCTCCTAAAAGTAATATATGATCCACTTGACTTTCTCACTGAGAAAACAGATTCGGCCATTCAAATCCCCACAAAAGCCAGGTAAAACATTCATCATCAGTGCTTATATATAATACGATTTCATCGTCTCCAATTCGTTCTGTATATCTTCCACTACCTTCTCCGGCCCCAGCACCCGTATCCAGCTTCCCTGCGACAAAAGTTCCATTATCGTCCCCCGGCTGTATTCTACTTCTGCTGTCAGCTCCGTCCCATTATCATCCGACCTCACAATCTCTGCCGTCGGAAACCTGTCCAGAATCGCCTCTATGGAAGGGCCTGTATAGACAAAACGAATCCGGGTTCTTTTCCCCATGAACATATTCTGGTTATACAGTCTGGCGTCTCCCAGCCGATACCGTTTATCAACGCCAAAGGGCACTTTCTGATCCAGCTCCACCAGCGATTTAATGCGGTCCAGACGATAATAAATCACCTTGAAATCCTCTTTGTCCGCACGGCAGGCAAACAGGTAAAAATAATGTTCTGAAAATGCCACAGAAACCGGGTATAATTCCCGGTCTACCTGTTTATCAAGCCTTCCATAAGAAATCCGGATCGCGTTTCCGCGCCGTATGATCTCTTCCAGCTGCCATACCTGCTCAAACACATCCGCGTTCCCCTCGCCCCCTGCAGAGCGATAGTATTCCAGTTCTTCCTTAAACAGGCTTTTAAAGGCTTCTCTTTCCCCGCAGGCATAGCCCCGCGTCAGCTTATCCAACAGTCTTTGCAGCCTCTCTCCGGGCATAGTCCTGCTTCCAATCAGGACTTTTATTACCAGAAGCAATTCATTCGGCTGCAGCAAATCCACACGGTTCAAAAAATAAAACTCGTTTTTTCTAACCAGTTCCACATTGCCTGACAGTTCCCGATTATCTGAAAGAAACGAACGAATCACATTCAAATCACGCTGGATGCTTTTGGTGGAAACCTGATATTCGGACGCGAGTTTCCCCATAGTTACGCTCTCTCCCATTAGAAGCCTGTATAATATTGATAATATTCTGTTTGTCTTATCCATTGTTCTTTCCGTCCAAATAAATATTTGTCATATTCCCTCAGCCACACAGACTATATCATATTTCATTGCAAATGTAAACTGTCAGACTACTTATAAACCTTTATATAAAACTATTTTGACTTCAATTTAGCATCCGTCATTTTTTCGCTGTTTATATCACTCCCTTTTGCTCATTTGTACTTATTTTAAGATATATATTATCCTATGTCAATATTTAATTAGATACATAATATCTAATTTTAACTTATCAGATACCATATAATAGTAAAATGAACAGAATGGAGACAGATTCTATGTTTGAAGACTTTTTTGCTGAAAGAATCGCTTTACTGCGAAATAAGAAAAATGTATCTGCAAGAGAAATGAGTCTTTCCATAGGGCAAAACGGAAGTTACATTAATCGTATTGAAAACAAACTGGCCTTTCCCTCTATGCAGGCCTTTTTTTATATCTGTGAGTATTTTCACATTACCCCCGGAGATTTCTTTGACGAATGCAATCATAACCCCGAAAAAGTAAACATTATCACTGATGAATTGAAAGATCTGGATGATACCCAATTGGATACTGTCCTGGCTGTGGTCAGGGGATTGAAACACAAGTAAAACAGACTTATACTGACTGCAGTCCTTGTTTACAAAATTTCAGCTCCCGACCATTTCGCACTTTACCCTGATTACGTTCCCATCCGGCGTTGTAATCATAAATATGTTCCTTCTGTCATCTACTTCAATATCAGAAATTCTCATTTTATCGCTGTTATTAATGAGATCAAACAGTATATCCTTAAAATAATTCAGCTCCATCATTTTCTCCTTCTTGTAAATCCTATAACATTTTTTTCCTCATGCCATATAACTTGAAAACGGTTTTTTCTTGTTCCTTTTCCCGCAGGCAGGGCACATCCATTCACTTTTGACGGCCCCATTTATAAGCAGTTTTTTCTTTCCACAATACTTACATTTTTCTAATGTAACAGCCGGTGGCAGCATATCTTCTCAACTCCTTTCCAGGCTGATTATACCATTTCGTCAGGACACACATATGTCCTTTCTAAAATTTTCTCCCATATTTTTTCTTTCACATAAGGAGCAGGAGCTTCCAATCACATTATACAATCATTATATTGTGTTTGCAATATATATATTTGCATATACTTATTTTTATATTGTTTATCATTTCCTTTTTGCTGGGTAGACTATAGGAAAGGGGAATGAGAATGAACAGAAAACACGAACGTGAATATAAGATGATCGGCCTGAATATCGCATACTACCGCAAAATGAACGGCTTAAGCCAGATGCAGCTGGCAGAAGCAACCGGCATCAGCCGTACACATATGAGCAATATAGAGGCTCCCAATATGCCCACTTCTGTCTCACTGGAAACTTTGATGGATATTGCGGATGTCCTGCAGATACCTGTAAAAAATCTCCTGACTTTTAAATCCTAGACGGCCCCATGGATGATTCAGCTTTTTTCTGTTTTCTGATTGACCTATGAATTGACCTATCCGTCCCGTATCACACTTCCTTTTCAGAAAAACACCGAAAAATCATTTGGGAGATTTCCTAAAGACTCCAAGGTATCAAAGACTGCTAAAAGCCAAAAAAAGCCCGAAAAATCAGGCTTTTTCGGGCAAAAAAAGAAACCCGGCGGTTCATCCCACCGGGTCGTTCAGAGCAGGGCTACAAGGATTCGAACCTTGAAATGACGGAGTCAGAGTCCGTTGCCTTACCGTTTGGCGATAGCCCTTCGTATTCAACGAATGTTATTATACGACATATCCATAAAAAAAGCAAGTACTTTTTTTATTTTTTTCCGTATTTTTCTCTATTCTATGGGATCTGTGCTGCGTACCCGTTGAATATGGTACTTTTTCACGAAATTTTCCAAAGTCTGCTCAGTCACATCCTCAAATCCCGGAATAGAAGACATACAGTCTTCCAAAATATAGATCTTTTCTGTGACTTCCGGCCTGGATTCGTAGTGTTCCAGGATCTGCCGGACGCTCTCCAACACGCAGTGGGATTTGGCTTCCCCCACCACAAAGATCCTGTCAAACATGGCAAGCTGATCTAAAAATTCCTGATTTTTGTATCCTTTTGTGTCATATTCCGGACGGATGATCCCGTACATCTCACTTAACGGGTCCTGTCCTTTCTGAATCCTCTTGGGCCGGGACTTTTTAGCGACCGAATGGAAATAAACCATCCTGGCAAACCGCTCCTCCATGGCGGCGCCTGCGGTTCCCTCGAGACAATGGTAAGGCCAGATGCAGAGAGACTTTTTCGCTTCCTGCTCCAGATGCTCTACATATTCTCTGCTGGCTTTTTCGTCGGTGAGCGCTCTCCATTTTCCGGCGTTCAGATCCGCCAGCGTTATGACTGTATAAGGGTCCGGATGCCGACCGTCCCGGTCTTCCCACCAGCAGGGATGAAAGATCTGATGGGGCGTATGGGTATCTAACGATACCGCAATATCCGTGATCTTATCCATTGATTCATAGAGAAAACGCGTCATCCGCTCCACATCTTCCATGGCTCCCGGTACGCCCAACGCGCCGTCGTTCATGAAATCCTGCTGCACGTCTATGCCAATAAATAATATACGTTCTTTGTTTTCTTTGGAAGGAGTCAGACACTCCTCACTGGCTTTTTTAAGAATCTCATGTACAGGTGAGGATACGATCTCCTCATAAGACGTTTTCATAAGTGTGTTCTCCTTTCGCGCGCTACAACGGCGGACACAGATCCCGCTCGCGAAGCAGCGTTGCCACAATCTGTCTGTATTCTGAAAGCTTCTGCACCTTCCTGAGCTTCTTTTCATATGGTTTGGCATCTGAAAACAGATGGATCTGATAGGTCCATAGCTCTTTCATCTTGCAAAGCACATTGACCTCTCCCAGGTCCCGGCCAAGATACCCTTCCAAAAGCCTGTCATGGAACTCTCTGAACCTGTCTTTTGTGCAAACGCCCTTTACCAGTCCCGGATTGACCAGCAGGCCTCTGCCGATCATCAGCCGGTCTTCTGCCGGAAAAGCCTTACAAAACGCCCGGATACGGGAGCCGGTGAACAGATCGCCGTTATAGCACAGCGGATGGCGGCTTTTTTCCCTGGCTTCTCTGTAAGCTTCCGGCCTTGGCGCGTGTTTATAATAATCTGTCTGAAGCCTCGGATGAACAATCAACTCTTCCAGGGGATATTGATTATAAATATCCAGAAGCTTTCCAAATACTTCCGGATCATCTTTTCCGATCCGGGTTTTAACGGATATTTTCATATCTGTCCCGGAATATATGTTGTCCAGAAAACGGTCCAGTTCCTCCGTAAGGGCGAGAAAACCCGCGCCTTTGTGTTTGGAAACCACCGTTTTAGACGGACAGCCAAGATTCAGGTTCACTTCTTCATAGCCCATCTCCTTCAGAACATGGGCCAGTCTGATGAATCCTTCCGCCTGATTGGTAAGTATCTGGGGTACCGCGTAGATCCCCTCGTTGTGTTCTGGCAGTATTTCCTTAAGCTCCCTTGTCTTAAAGTCTCTCTTTTCATGAGGTTCCACAAAGGGGATAAAATATTTATCCAGCGGGCCAAATACACTTGCGTGGATACTGCGGTACACCCAGGTGGTAATGCCCTCCATGGGGGCAAAATAATATCGAATCCTGTCCACTTCTACTGTTCCATCTGTCTTCCCAGAAAGCCTGCGGCGGACGCCGCCACTTTCTGCTCCACTTCTCCCATCTTCGCCTTGGCGTCCCGTCCCAGCAGGATGACCGCGCCGATGGCGTCTCCCTCGCTGATCACCGGACATATGGTTTCCGCTGCGATCCCTTCCATATCTTCCTGAATGACCGGCACAAATCTGCGTTCCGCCGCCGAAGCCTGGAGGCTTTCCCGCTCCTGAATCAACTGTTCCAGTTGAGGACTGATGGATTTACCGAAATAATCCTTTTTCGCGCCCCCGGCGGCGGCGATGATGGCGTCTCTGTCTGTCACGCACACCATATGCCCGGTGGTCTGGGCCAGGCTTTCCGCATATTGTTTTGCAAACAATCCAAGTTCCCCGATGGGGGAATATTTTTTTAAAATGATCTCGCCTTCCCGGTCGGTGAAGATCTCCAAAGGATCTCCTTCCCGGATTCTCAATGTGCGCCGAATCTCCTTTGGCACCACAACCCTGCCAAGATCATCAATCCGGCGCACAATTCCTGTTGCTTTCATACATGTTTCCTCCAATGTCTCTAAATACTGTAACCTTCAGACGCTTCTGTTTCAACAGGTCGTCTGCAACTAGTATTTGTAAGAATTGGATTTATATGCATGAACTTTTCTTAATCATACGGATGCATTTGATTCAAAAGCTTTGTCTTCATATCATACAAACGGTCTGACAGATCCACATATACTTCATGGGGATTCACAAGTCTCCTGGTCTCATCCCAGAGGGTGTTCTGTTCCTCAATGCAATGTTCCCTTATGTCCATGACAGACGGCGACTGATACACACACTCGCCCTTGTCAAATACCTTTACCATGATCTCTTTCATCTTATAAGTACCGCCCTTAAGGCAGGTCTTTTTCCATACCTCCAGAGGATCGAAGATAACCAGATCTTTGGATTCGTCGAACTGGTCGTCCACCAGGCAGATCAGATCCGCTTTCAGTTTTCCGTTCGCTTTTTCATAGATCCGGTATACGGTCTTATTTCCCGGATTGGTGATTTTTTCCGTGTTCTCGGACAGCTTGATCTTCGGGACAAATTCTCCGTCGCCCACTTTCACTGCCGCCAGCTTATAGACGCCGCCGAAGGCAGGACAGTCTTTGGAAGTAATCAGGTTTGTACCCACACCCCAGGAAGTGATCCTGGCGCCCTGTGTCTTTAAGCTGTCAATCAGATATTCATCCAGGTCGCTGGAAGCGGAAATAATGGCATTGGTAAAGCCTGCCGCATCCAGCATCTTTCTTGCCTCTTTGGACAGATACGCCAGATCTCCGCTGTCTAAACGTATCCCGTAACGCCCGTTTAATTTCTGGGCTTTCCGCATCTCTTTAAATACACGGATCGCATTGGGCACGCCGGATTTTAACGTATCATAAGTATCAACCAGAAGCGTGCAGGCATCCGGATACAGCTCCGCGTAAGTCTTGAAAGCCGTATATTCATCCGGAAAACTCATGATCCAACTATGGGCATGGGTTCCCAGCACAGGCACATCAAACAGCTTGCCGGTCAGCACATTGGATGTGCCGATACAGCCGCCAATCATTGCCGCCCGTGCGCCGTATACGCCTGCATCCGCCCCCTGGGCCCGGCGCAGCCCGAATTCCATAATCCCGTCCCCCCGGGCCGCATTGACCACCCGGGCCGCCTTGGTGGCGATCAGGCTTTGATGGTTGATGATCGTCAGGATCGCCGTCTCCACCAGCTGCGCTTCCATGATCGGCGCAATCACCTTTACAAGCGGCTCTCTGGGAAATACGACGCTTCCTTCCGGGATGGCATAAATATCACCTGTAAAGTGAAACTGACTCAGGTAATCCAGGAAATCTTCCTCGAAAATATCCAGGCTCCTTAAATAGACGATATCCTCTTCTGAAAAGTGAAGATTCTTGATATAGTCAATCACCTGGTCAAGGCCTGCTGCGATGGCATATCCGTTCCCGCAGGGGTTGGTGCGGTAAAACGCGTCAAAAATCACCGTCTCCTGGATGGGGTTCTTAAAATAGCCCTGCATCATGGTCAGCTCATACAGGTCTGTCAAAAGTGTCAGGTTACGTTTTGTACTCATTGGAATGTTCCTCCTATTTTCCGTAGCTGATATATAAGCTTATATTTCCACCCACACCGTCCACACTCCCTCTGGACGTATACTGCCAGATCTCATACGGCCCGGTGTAAGTAACTTCCGGATTATACTGCACAAGCCACAAAGGAAAACTTTCAAGGTACTCCATCTTCAGACAATGAGCCATCCAGTCTTTCTCTGCGCAGAGCATGAAAGCATATCCCGCCTGTCGAAGGGAGCTTTCAAATACTCTGACAAGTTCTGTTCTGTCAGCCGCGCTTAAGCCGTCCGCTCTTCCGCTGCAGGAAGGGTTTGCGTAAGACAAAGACAGGACAACCGGCCGATCAATATGATATTTCCCGGCAAGCTCTGCCGCCAGTTCCGCTTCCTGTACCGCCTCTTCTTTTACGACTGCCTGAGAAAACAGGTAAATTCCCACATCCATCCCCGCGGCGCGCGCTCCCGACAAATGTTCTTCCAGTTTGGAATCCAGAATCAGATCCCCGCCCGCAAAACCTCTGTAAGCGCAGCGGATCATGGCAAGTTCTATCCCGGCCGCCCGGACTTTTCTCCAGTCGATGCCGTCGTTTTGGCTGGAAACCACGATACCGGCCCTGCTTATTTTCACGCCCTCAGAATCAAACACATGGCGGATTCCCCGGATCACATGGGAGCCTTTAAGCCTTTCTCCCGATTCGTCAAAATAATATGTGTTCCCGTCGAATGTCTGCCAGCCGTGATAAATATAAGTTCCTGTGCCGACTTCCTCTTCTATCGTGACCGGCACTTTCTCCGTTATGATCCTGGTCCTTGCAACCGTCTTTACAGTACTTTGGGTCACGGTCAGTTCTTCCACATCCTGCGGCGGCTCTGCCATGACGACTGCCTTGCGGTACAGCACGCTGTATTTATATTGCAGATTACCGTTCTCGTCCGCGACTTCCGTACACTCTATACTCTCTGTTTCAAAATCATCATAAGAACCGTCTATATTCAAAAACAAAAGCGCCAGTTCTTCGTTCTGCGAATCCAGCACAATCTCGCTGCTGCTGTATTTATACTCATACCAGATATCGTCTATACAGGCATATTTTACATGTCCTAACGAATCTGTATATTCTGTCGGAACAGCTTCTTCCACCTGTTCTTCTTTTTTCCGTCGGACAATCCGGTAAGTACTGGGATCGTTTTCATCCACCACGGACTCCACATACCTGGTCGTGGTGATCTCCTCTTTAGAGGAATCCAGAAACGCCACTGTATCCCCGGGCGGCACGTCTCCCGCATATTCGCTTTTTTGTATATCCTCCGTGGCAGTATTGACCTCGCCTTCCGTCTTCACGGCAGGCAGCTTTTTTGGTATCTCTTCCTCTTCTTCCGGTTCTTCTGTTTTTGCATCCGGCAGCAAAACCGCTGCCGGTCTGCGCTCAGGCACAGGTATTTCATCCTGCGCGCCTGTCTTTTGTAAAGTTTCTGTCTTTGCATGGCAGCCCGCCATCAGGACTGCCATACAGACAACCGCCAATAAACAGGCTGTTCTCTCCCTCATCTTTTATTCCTCTGCTGCTCCCTCTTCCGGCTCTGCTGCAGTGTCATCCTGCCCCTGATCTTCTCCTTCAGCCGCGCTTTCTGTCTGGGCATCTTCATCCGTGCTTTCGTCCTGCACCTCATCTGCCGCCTCTGTTTCTTCTTCCGGCTCTTTCGGCACGTCAAAGATCCGCTCAAAAGTCAGCGTCTCGATCGCTTCGTCATTTGTAGTAATTTCAGCCGCTTCCTTCAACGGATCATACCATGCGCTGTAAGCTTCCTGCTCTCTCTCTGAGAGAATCGTCTCGATCTCATTCTGGGTCGCTTCCTCGTCATAGGTGCTTTCCATATAGACAATATAATACGCGTCTTCGGTCTCGATTACATCCGAAAATTCACCGTCCGCCAAAGCGTTGGCTGCGCTGAACACTGCCTCGTCCAGGAAATCGTCATTTTTACCATAAGAGGTATCGTTGGCAGTCAGTTCCTTTTCCTCTGCTGCTGCTTTTAAATCTCCGGATTCTTTTGCTTTGGCAAGAATATCTTCCATATCGGCTTTTTTCGCCGCAAGCTCGTCCTCCGTAAGCTCGGTCTCATTGCCTTCGTCATCCGTCTCGCCCTGAATCGAAGATTCCACATAAGTTATACTTTTCTGGGCCGCCTCTTCCGGGTCCACTTCCGTATCAATCGTGGCCGCCAGGTTCTCATAGGCTTTATTCCTCAAAGCCATCAGCTCCAGCACATGGGTGACGGTCGCCTCGTCCGCTGACATCGCTTTGAGCGCCGCACTGCCGTTGGCGGCAATAAACGCTTTGGCAGCTTCCGACGCTTTATTTTTCTCTTCCTCTGTAAGAGAAACACCCAGGTCCTCCGCGTTGGCTTCCACCACATAATATTCAGAAAGAGTATCCACCACCGTATCCCGCACGGTATTTCCATAGACAGTTCCGGTTCCCATAAGGTCCTGGTTCATGTACTCTTCGCCGAAATACATGCCGTATGTGCCCTGCATCTGGGTCTGCTGGTAACGAAGATAAAAATTCACTTCTCCTAACGGTACCGATACGCCCCCAACATTTATAGCCTCCGCGGCGTTGTCCACGGTCTTAGAGCAGCCCGTAACGGCTGTCGTAAGCGCAAACAGAAGGACGAAAACGCCTGCTGTCCTTTTTTTCATAATACAAACCTCCTAATGGTATTTTTATTTGATTATAATCTCTTTTTATTTTCAGAGCAACTCTTTTAACACAATTTTCACATCAACCTCATCCATCACTTCCTGATCTGGCTCGATCCTGGCAGATGACTTCCACCCTTCATAGATTCTTTCATACTCTTCTCCTCTGGCCTGGTCTGTCAGATATTCCCGCCAGAATTCTGTTCCTTCCTCATCGTAGCTGCTTGTATGCTGCACCAGAAACCAGCCGTCTTCTGAGCGGATGACATCGGAGATCTCTCCCACTTTAAGAGCCCTCGCCTCTTTTAGCATGACAGGGTCCTTTGTGTCAAGCCCCTCTTTCATGCTCATACTGGATACTACCGGCATCAGGCCTTCCGCATCCGCGGCCGCTTCGAGATCTCCTGAAGCTCTTGCTTCTTCACACAGCCTTCTGGCCTGTTCTTCCTTTTCCTTAAGTTCCTCTTCTGTAAAAGGCGTCACAGTGCCGTCATCGTCTCTTACACCGGTGGTGGAAATCAGCACATAACAGATCCCTTCCCTTACAATATCTTCTTCGGGTATATCCGGTTCATAGGAAGCCGTCGCCGCCTCTTCTACCAAAAGGGACAGTTCTTTTTCGCAAAGCCTGTCAAATACATAGGACTCATCCGCCCCGGCAAACGCCAGGAGTTCTTTATTATAGGCTCCCATAAATTCTTCGGCCCTCTGTTTTGTCTCCTGAAGCCTGTCCTCATCCAGCGCGACCGCATATTCCTCCGCATGCTGGTTCGCCAGATGAATCCGGCAGATGATCTCCATAACCTCTTCTTTCAGCGCATCTGCCATGGTGGTTTTGTCTTCCTCCACCTCTATGCTCCACATGTCATCCCCTAATGACTCCAGATTCGCTTTTTCCCACTGCATCTGGTTCATCCGCACATAAAAGTTCCACTCTTTTAAGGAGACGGCCTCTCCGTTGATCGTAAAAGCCGTCTTTGCCTCCCCGTCAGCGGCGGATTTCCCGCATCCGCACAGACCAAGGCAGATCATCAGAACCGCTGTCAGTATCTTACCTCCCATTCCCATTCCTCCTTAAGTCTCCCGCAGGATTTCCATCTTTTCCAGCACGTTCGCCGTCAACTCCAGAAGATCTACTGTCTTTTTCCCCGCGTTTCTTATGGTATAGATGAACTGGGTTGGAGCCGTCTTTTTAAAAGTCATGGCTCCGTCCATCTGCCGGATCAGTTCCGGTATATGCTCCAGGCTGATCCTTGCCTTTTCATACATGGTAAATATGATCCTGTCCTTCCTTCCCTGCACTTCCTTCATATACAGACTGTGAGCCCTGCTTCTAAGCTCTGTAATCCTGAGCAGATTTAAAACAGACCTGGGCGGTTCCCCGAACCGGTCAATCAGTTCCTCCAGCATATCGTCCCGTTCTGCTTCGTTTTCCACCGCCGCAATCCTTTTATAAATATCCAGCTTTAAACTCTCATTTCGTATATAGCTGTCGGGAATAAAAGCATCGATCTGCAGGTCTGCTACCGTCTCAAAATCCTCTTCCATTTCCCGGCCGCTGCCTTTGATCCGGCGCACCGCTTCATTGAGCATCTTGCAGTACAGGTTATACCCCACTGCCTGCATATGGCCATGCTGGCGCTGCCCTAAGAGGGTTCCTGCCCCCCGGATCTCCATATCCCGCATGGCGATCTTGAATCCGCTCCCCAGGTCTGAATACTCCCGGATCGCATGCAGTCTCTTTTCCGCCACCTCTTTTAACATCTTATCTTTTTTATACAGAAGAAACGCATAGGCAGTCCGGTTAGAACGGCCCACTCTTCCCCTGAGCTGATAGAGCTGGGACAGCCCCATGCGGTCCGCGTCCTGGATGATGATGGTATTGACGTTGGAGATATCCATGCCTGTCTCAATGATGGTGGTGGACACCAGCACATCAATCTCTCCTTCTATAAACCGGTACATGATCCGCTCCAGTTCATGCTCCCGCATCTGCCCGTGGGCAAAAGCCACATTTGCCTCCGGCGCCAGTTTCTGAATCCGCTCCGCCACATCCGCGATGGTTTCCACCCGGTTATATACATAGTAGACCTGCCCTTCTCTGGCAAGCTCCCGATGGACCGCCGCGCGCACCATCTCATCATCGTATTCACAGACATACGTCTGCACCGGCATACGGTCAATGGGCGGCTCTTCCAGAACACTCATGTCCCGTATGCCTGCCAGGCTCATATGAAGCGTACGGGGAATGGGAGTAGCGCTTAAAGAAAGCACATCCACATTGGTTTTCAGTTTTTTGATCTTTTCCTTGTCCGCCACACCGAATCGTTGTTCCTCATCAATAATCAGAAGTCCCAGGTCTTTATATTCCACATCCCTGGACAAAACCCTGTGGGTCCCGATTACAATATCCACCAGGCCTTTTTTCAGGTCCGTAAGCGTCTTCTTCTGCTGCGCAGGCGTACGGAAACGGCACAAAAGATCGATCCGAACCGGAAACTCTTTCATACGCTGTACAAATGTATTGTAATGCTGCTGGGCCAGAATCGTCGTCGGTACCAGGTAGACCACCTGACGGCTTTCCTGGACTGCCTTGAAGGCTGCCCGGATCGCCACCTCGGTCTTTCCGTATCCCACATCTCCGCAGATCAGCCGGTCCATGATCCGGTCGCTCTCCATATCCCGCTTTGTATCCTGGATGGCTTTTTGCTGATCCTCTGTCTCTTCATAAGGAAACAGTTCTTCAAACTCCTTTTGCCATACTGTATCAGGACCGTATACATACCCTTTTTCCGACTGGCGTACCGCATACAGTTCCACCAGGTCCCTGGCGATCTCCTGAACGGCGCCTCTGACCTTTGATTTGGTTTTCTTCCAGTCCTGGCCGCCCAGCGTATTCAGTTTCGGAATCTTCTGGGCATCCGCGCTTCCGTATTTTTGAAGAGCATCCGACTGAGTCGCCAGAATATACAGGCAGGCTCCCTTGCTGTATTCGATCTTCATATAGTCTTTTGCGGTCTTGTCCACAGTGATCTTTTCGATTCCCCGATAGATCCCCAGGCCGTGGTTCTCGTGAACCACATAATCCCCTATGGTCAAATCCGTAAAACTGCTGATCTTACGTCCTTCATAAACTTTATGTTTTTTCTTTTTTTTCTTTTCCCTGCCGAACACATCCGTCTCGGAGATGACCGCGAAACGGATCATCGGATACTCATAGCCTCTGCACACGTTCCCGTGTACCACCATGATCTCTCCCGGACCGGCTACTCTTGCGGGATCTTCACTGTAAAAGGCATTCAGCTGTTCCGCCAGCAGATCATCCGCCAGCCGCTTTCCTCTGGTCCTCGAGGCGCACAGAAGAACGACACGGTACTTTTCTTTCTTCCACCGAAGCAGGTCTTTGACCAGAAGGTCAAAGTGGTTGTTATAGGACTGAATCGATCGGGTCTCCAGGCGGTAACGATGGTTAAATTCCATCCTTTTATCGATGGTTTCCAGCGTGCCCAAAGACACCCCCCTCATCCGGTTGAGCTTCAAAATGATCTGTTCGCAGGGGAATATCTCTTCCTCCTGATCAGGCTTAATCTGTCCTTTTTCGAGCCGGTTTTCAAAATTCTGCCTGTATTCTTTTTCCACCGTCTCCCCCCGTTCCAAAAGACGGTTGGATTCATCCAGAAACAGGACAGAATCCAAAGTCTGAATATAAGCAAGGAGACTTACCCCCTGACAATGGTGTTCTCCCGGGCTTAATTCCGCAGCCGGATACAGAAGGATATGATCCAGATTTTCCATGGAACGCTGACTCTCGGGGTCAAAGCTTCGGATCGAATCCACCTCGTCATCCCAGAGTTCGACTCGCACAGGAGATTCCTCTGTTAAAGGATAGATATCCAGGATTCCACCCCGGATGGCAAACTGTCCCGGAAGTTCCACCTGCCCGGTTCTTTCATAACCCATCTGTGTCAGTTTCAGCTTCATGGCGTCCATTTCAAGGACGCTGTCCGTCCCCACTGAAAGCGTAAGCTCATTCAGCTTGTCAGGCGGCAGCAAAGGATCCATACAGCCGTCCAGCGTTGTAATGATCGTTCCCCTGGACGTCTCCAAAAGCCGGCTAAGCGCTGTAATCCGCTGGCGCAGCAATTCATTTCCCTGAATATCCGCATGAAAGAACAGGAAATCTTTTGCAGGATAATAGAACACCTCTTCATCCAGCGTTCTGTACTCCTCATAGATTTCCTTTGCCTTCAGTTCATTGTATGTTAGAATCAGCTTTACCGGCCAGTCATGGCCAAGACTGTACATCAGGTGCGTTTTCTGAGATTCCACACAGCCTGTGACCAGCGTAAGCCCGCTTTCCTTTTTCAGTTTTTCTTTTATCTGTACAAAAGTCTCCAGTTCCGACAGCGGTTCATAAAAAGTATTCATTCACTGCTCCTAATTATAATCATTCATCGCGCGGTCTGGTCCTTCGGTCAGGACCGAGACGGCGGCCGAAACGGCATACGCATAAACTTCTGACATTACTTTCATATCTTCTTTAGAAAAATGCCCCAGGACATAATCCGCCAGATCATATCCCTCAGGCTTCTCTCCAATCCCTATTTTGATCCGCATAAAAGCCTGTGTCCCAAGGTGTCCGATGATGCTTTTCACACCGTTATGCCCTCCGGCACTTCCCTTTTTCCGAATCCTGATCTGCCCGGGCGGCAAAGATATATCGTCATAAATGACTAAAAGCTCCGTTTCCGGGTCCGTTTTATAGAAGCTGACGGCTTCCTGTATACTCTCTCCGCTTACATTCATAAATGTCTGCGGTTTCATCAGGAAGACTTTATTTCCCTCAATCATACCGACGCCGCAGACCGCTTTATGCTTTTTCAGATTCATATCTATATGATATTGATCTGCCAGCCGGTCAATCACCTGAAAACCGGCATTGTGCCTTGTCTTTTCGTATTTCTTTCCCGGATTTCCCAGGCCTGCGATCACAAACATGTCTTTATCCTGCCTTTTTTCGCTTTTTTGCCATTATGTATTTTACATGACCGGACAGCATTTTGCAAGACCGCAATTGACCGGACCGATAAAAAGCCTGCGGCTTAACCGCAGGCTTTTTATCGGTCTTACTCACCGGAGGCTTCCGCAACCGCTTCCTCATACTTTTCCAGTATGATCTTTTGTATGGAATCTCTTGCGGAAGAATTGATCGGATGAGCGATGTCACGGTACTCACCGTCGGATGCCTTACGGCTTGGCATCGCGATGAACAGTCCTTTTTCACCTTCGATGACTTTGATATCATGAACCACAAACTCATCGTCAATCGTGATGGACACCACCGCTTTCATTTTGCCTTCCCTGGCAACTTTCCGAATGCGCACGTCAGTGATCTTCATAATAATTCCCTCCTGTATCCCTTAATATTGCAGGGCCTACATGATATATCTCTCGTTTTTTTCCATAACGATCTTCACGCTGTCCTCTCCGACAAACCGCGAATTGGCACGGATTGTATCTCTGCTCTCCACGATGCAGTTCTCAATATAGGTATTGTCCCCCAGATACACATCATTTAAAATGACCGAGTTTTTTATCACACAGTTGTTTCCCACGAATACTTTTTTGAACAGGACGGAATCTTCCACTGTGCCGTTGATAATACATCCGCTGGCCACCAGGCTGTTCCTTACATGAGAACCGGCATTAAACTTCGCAGGCGGAAGATCCTGTACTTTAGAATATATCTCAGGATGGTCCGCAAGGAAGTACTTACGCACTTCGGGTTTCAGAAAATCCATATTGGTCTGATAATAGGACTCCACAGAAGAGATACTGTTCCAGTATTCGTTTGTTTTGTAAGCGTAAATTTTCTTGACGTTTTTATAACGTACCAGTATATCGCGGACAAAATCATAGCGGTCTTCCAGGGCACACCTTTCGATCAGCTCGATCAGCTGGCGGCGCCGGATAATGTAGATTCCGCAGGAAATCAGATGGGAATCCGTCATCATGGGCTTTTCCTCCATGTCGGTAACCCGTCCGTTCTCATCGGACTTCAACACGCCGAAGCGGCTCATATCCGTGCCTTCAGGCATCTCTTTACAGACAACCGTAATGTCCGCTTTCCTCTCTATATGATACTCCAGGACTTTATTATAATCCATCTTATAAACACCGTCTCCGGAAACAATGACCACATAAGGCTCATGGCTCTGCTTTAACCAGTCCAGGTTCTGGTAGATGGAGTCCGCTGTCCCACGGTACCAGAAATTGTTGTCCGTCGTGATGGTAGGGGTAAATATATAAAGCCCTCCCTGCTTTCTGCCAAAGTCCCACCATTTGGAAGAACTTAAATGTTCGTTTAAGGAGCGGGAATTGTACTGCGTCAGCACCGCCACCTTCTGTACATGGGAGTTTGACATATTGCTTAAGGAAAAATCGATACTCCGGTAACTGCCCGCCACCGGCATGGCCGCAATGGCACGCTTGCTGGACAGTTCCCTCATCCTGTGATTGTTCCCGCCAGCTAAAATGATTCCTATTGCTCTCATGCTCTGTCACCTGCCTTAATCAATGTCTCGCCGCCTGCCAGGATACCGCCAGGATAATCGCCTGCGTCGGTAACGCCTGATATGGCTGTGTTAAAGCCGATCTGTACGCCTGACGGAACGACCGAATCCTCGCCGATGGTCACAAGTCCGAAAGAATATACTTTCGGATTCACTTTATTGGGGATTTCCTCGCCCGTCCCGAGAATACAGTTCTCCCCTATGGTCACTTCTTCTGCTATAATGGCTTTATTGACCTGACATCCGGCCCCTATCTTCGTGTTCTTCATAATGATGGAGTCTCTCACCACCGCTCCTTTTTCCACCGTGACGCCCGCGCCGATGACAGAGTTGATAACAGAGCCTTCAATGGTGGAATTGCCGCAGACGATACTCTTTTCGATAAAGCCTTCTCCGGATACATACAAAGGCGGCACCGCGTCGCTCTTTGTATAGATCTTCCAGAATTCTTCATACAGATTAAACTCAGGTATAATATCGATCAGTTCCATATTGGCTTCCCAGTAAGAGCCCAGTGTTCCCACGTCTTTCCAGTATCCGTTATACTCGTAGGCAAACAGGCGCTCCCCGCCCCCCAGGCACTCGGGCAGAATGTGTTTCCCGAAATCACAGTTGGGTACATTCTTCATCTTGATAAGCGCTTCCCTTAAGATCTTCCAGGTAAAAATATAGATACCCATGGACGCCAGATTACTTCTGGGATTGGCAGGCTTTTCCTCAAACTCGCTGATCTGCCCCTGCTCATCGGCAATCACAACGCCAAACCGGCTCGCTTCCTCCCAGGGCACCGGCATGCATGCGATCGTGACCGCAGCGTCGTTCTCTTTATGGTAATCCAGCATCACTTCGTAGTCCATCTTGTAGATATGGTCGCCGGAAAGAATCAATACATATTCGGGATTATATGTATCAATGTAGTCAATATTCTGGTAAATGGCGTTGGCCGTACCCGAATACCAGTCACTTCCGGCACTCTTTTCATAGGGCGAGAGTATGGTCACACCTCCGTTATTGCGGTCTAAATCCCAGGGCATACCGATGCCGATATGGGTATTCAAACGAAGCGGCTGATACTGGGTCAGTACTCCGACCGTATCGATCCCTGAGTTAATACAATTGCTGAGAGGGAAGTCGATGATACGGTATTTTCCCCCGAAAGCAACAGCCGGTTTTGCCACCTTCGCAGTCAGCACGCCCAGCCGGCTTCCCTGCCCTCCTGCCAGCAACATAGCTATCATTTCTTTTTTAATCACGCTATCACCCCTTGCTGTAACTTAATGTCTTTGATGGAGTTATTATACCACATCTTTTGTAAATAGTGAACATCTAAGGGCAAAATTATTCGATGTTTCCCTGCATTTTGCGCCATTTTTTCCCATGCTTCAAAACGTATTTTTTGCTCTTTCGTCATTTTTCACATAAATATCCGACATTTTTTGTTAAATATTACATTCCTTCCATTTTCTGCATTTTTCCCGCATTGATTTTCATACGAAAAAAGTATAAGATAACTGCATAAAATATATTTACAGAAACGGAGATTTTATGCCTATGTATCAGATAAATTTTCAGGAACCGATCCATGTACATTTCATCGGGATCGGCGGTATCAGTATGAGCGGCCTGGCCGAGATCCTCCTAAAAGAAGGATTTACCATATCCGGCTCCGATCTGCGGGAGTCTGCCCTTACCAGGCATCTTACTGCCCTGGGCGCAACTGTCTTTTATGGACAAAAGGCGGAAAACATCCGTCCCGGCATACAGGCTGTGGTTTTTACTGCCGCCGTCCATCCGGACAATCCGGAATACGCCGCAGCTAAAAGCGCCGGTATCCCCATGCTTTCCAGAGCCGAACTGTTAGGACAGATCATGCGCAACTACCGGACGGCCATCGCCGTGTCCGGAACCCACGGAAAGACCACGGTCACTTCCATGCTTTCCTCCATCCTTCTGGAAGCGAAAAAAGACCCGACGATTTCTGTAGGCGGCATACTGCCTGAGATCGGCGGCAATATCCGGGTAGGACACTCGGATACGTTCCTGACAGAAGCCTGTGAATACACCAACAGTTTCTTATCCTTCTTCCCCACAGTGGGGCTTATATTGAATATTGAAGAAGACCATATGGATTTTTTTAAAGATCTTGCGGATATCAGAAATTCTTTTTGCCGGTTTGCGAAACTTCTGCCGTCTCAGGGGCTGCTTGTACTGAATGATGAGATCCCGAATCCCCGTCAGATTACCGCGGGTACAAAAGCCCGCATCGTTAACTATGGATTTGATCAGAGCGCAGATTACCATACCATGGAACCTGTTACTTATGACGACAAAGGATGCGCGTCTTTCGGATGCTGGCATAAAGAACACTATCTGGGAGACATCACGCTTCATGTCCCGGGCCGGCACAACGTATCCAATGCCCTGGCGGCTCTGGCTGCGTCCATGGAACTTGGCATCACTTTTGAAGACACGGCTTTGGGGCTTTCAAAGTTCCACGGAACTGACCGGCGTTTCCAGTATAAAGGCAAAGTAAACGGAATCACCATTATAGACGACTACGCCCACCACCCCACAGAGATTGCCGCCACGCTCTCGGCCGCTTCCCATTATCCCCATCGTGAACTGTGGTGTGTATTTCAGCCCCACACTTACACGCGGACAAAAGCATTCTTAAGCCAGTTTGCCCAAGCTCTTTCCATGGCGGATCATGTGGTTCTGGCAGATATTTATGCCGCCAGAGAAGTCAACACCATCGGTATCTCTTCTATGGATTTAAAAGCAGAACTGGAAAAAAGAGGGAAAATCTGCCATTATTTTCCCACATTTGAAGAAATCGAAAAATTTTTATTAAAAAAATGTATGCACGGCGACCTGTTGATAACTATGGGAGCCGGAGATGTGCTGAAAATTGGGGAAAACCTTCTTTCCAGGTGAAGTTATCCACATTATCCACATACTTATCAACATAATATGTTGTTCAAGTATGTGGATTTTTTCGTGGATAACATATTTACATAATATTTTTCCCGTAAACACGAAAAAAGTCGTATTTTGTCGGGTTTTTTAATATTTTTATTAAGCCCGGTTTCCCATAACGGGAACTTTCCACCAGGTTATCCACATTATCCACATAGTTATGCGCTTCGTTTTTCCATATTTTCCGTCGCCCTGCGGACTATTTTCTTTTTATTTTTGTTGTGCTATAATACCCGCGAAAGAAGTTAAAAAGTACCAGATTACAAAGCACTTACAACGGAGGGAGCACATGAGCCAGTTTACCTTAAAGACTGAAATACCCGCCGGTATGACCGGCATATCCAATGTTTTTCTGGATTACTATATGCCAAAAGCCAACGGGGAATATGTAAAAGTCTATCTTTATCTCTTACGAACCCTCCACAATCCCCCAAAGCAGCTTTCTGTCACGACGCTGGCCGACGCGCTGGACCATACGGAGGGGGATATTCTGCGCGCCCTCAAATATTGGGAGAAGCAGGGAATTTTAAAACTGGAACGAAGCGGCTCCGGCGATCTGGCCGGCATCTATCTTTTAAAAATTCCCCTGCCGGGTCCTGCTACAGAGCCGCTTGCCGCAGCTGAGCAGACAGACGCCGCAGGTACTTCCCTCCCGGATAAAAAGTCCTACAGCCCCGACGAACTGACCCGGTTCTCCGAACAGGCAGAATGCAGACAGCTTATGTTTGTATGTGAACAATATCTGAAAAAGACATTGTCCTCGTCGGAGATCGAAACACTCCTGTATTTTTACGATCAGCTTCACTTTTCTGTCGATCTGATTGAATATCTGGTAGAATACTGTGTCTGCAAGGGAAGCCGCAGTATCCACTATATTGAGACGGTTGCCCTTGCCTGGGCCGAGGCCGGTATTCATACCGTTGCCCAGGCCAAAGAACGGACAACCACTTACACCCGGGGCTGTTTTGCCGTTATGAAAGCGTTCGGCATCAACGACCGGAATCCAGTGGAGCCGGAATTAAAATATATAGAGAAATGGCTGCACACCTATGACTTTACCATGGACCTTATACTGGAAGCCTGTAAAAGAACCATGGAACGGCTCCACAAGCCGAACTTTGAATACGCCGACCGGATCTTAAAAAGCTGGACAGAACACAAAGTACATACATTGTCGGATGTGGAAAAGTTAGACCAGGCGCATCAGAAGAAAGGAAGAAAGAAAAAGACCGCTCCGGACGCCCGTCCCACAGGCTTTACCAATTTTGAACAGCGCGACTATGATTTCGACGAGCTGGAGCGCCAGCTTTTAAACAGCCAGTAGGAGAATACCATGTCCCTTACAAACAAACAATACGACGCCATCATGCGCAGCTATGACAGGAGACAATACCTGAATTACCGAAGACAGTGTATGCACAGAGAAGAAATCTATGAAAAACTGCCCAAAATACGAGAGCTTGAAGAAGCCATCTCCGCTTTAAGCGTGCAGCAGGCTGAAAAGCTCTATACCCTGCCCCAAAAAACGGGCGGCGAAGACAGGGAATCTGTCCTTACAGATCTGCGCTGTAAGTTATCCGCACTCCGGCGGGAAAAAGAGGCGCTTCTAACGAAAGCCGGATACCCGGCAGATTATCTGGAACTTACCTATGCCTGCCCTGACTGCAAAGATACCGGCTACATCGGCCGCAAAAAATGCCGCTGTTTCTTAAAAGAAGAGATACAAATCCTGTATTCCTCCTCCAGGCTTCAGACAGTCTTATCAGAAGAAAACTTTTCCACCTTATCTTTTGATGTTTATGACGACGAACAGAAAGCCGCCATGCCCGCCGTTATCCGCAAATGCCGGGACTTCATCCGCACTTTTGATACAGAAAAACCAAGCCTTCTGTTTTACGGACCTGTAGGAACCGGCAAGACTTTCTTAACCAACTGTATTGCCAAAGAACTGCTCGATTCGGGGCATTCTGTCATTTATTTTACGGCATTTCAGTTTTTTGAACACTTTTCCGTCACAGGAGGCCCGGAGGCAGGCGGCCTTGAGCAGCGGCATGAAGCGCTGTTAGACAGCGATCTTCTGATCCTGGACGATCTGGGAACAGAGATGGCCAACACGTTTACCGTATCCAAACTTTTTCAGATATTGAACGAACGGGCGCTCAGAAGGCGTTCCACCATCCTGTCCACCAATTTATCCCCGAAAGATTTCCGGGATATATACAGCGAACGGGTCTTTTCCCGCATCACAAGCTGTTACACCCTTGTAAAATTTATCGGCAGCGATATACGAATCCGCAAAAAAATATCCCGTTCCCTGTGAAATAACCTTGACGATCACAAGGCAGGGATGTTATAACAATTTTGATCAGTTTTTACACTTACATAAGTTTTTATTCTACCGTGGAGGATCACTATGAATATTCAACGCAGCGAACGCATTCTGGAAACCATACCAGTGGGCCCTCTGGGCATCATTCCTCTTCCAAGCTGTAAGGAGCTGGGTCAGAAAGTCAATGACTATCTGGTACAGTGGCGCAGGGAAAGCGCAAACGAACATAAAAACACGCTCGCCTTCCAGGGGTACGAGCAGGATTCTTATCTGGTCTCGGCCAAAGTTCCCCGTTTTGGTTCAGGAGAAGCCAAAGGGATCGTGCTGGAATCTGTGCGCGGACGGGATCTCTACCTGATGGTGGATGTGTGCAATTACAGCCTGACCTATTCCCTCTGCGGACACGAAAACCATATGTCGCCGGACGATCATTATCAGGATTTAAAGCGCATCATCGCCGCCTGCGGCGGAAAAGCAAGACGGATCACCGTTATCATGCCCTTTCTCTATGAAAGCCGCCAGCACAGACGCTCCACCAGAGAATCTTTAGACTGCGCGCTGGCTCTCAAAGAGCTGGTAAATATGGGCGTGGACAATATTATCACATTTGACGCCCACGACCCCCGGGTGCAGAACGCGATCCCGCTGCACGGGTTCGAGACAGTACAGGCCTCTTATCAGTTCATCAAAGCGCTTCTTGGCAATGTACATGACCTTAGGGTGGACAGCGGCCATATGATGGTTGTAAGCCCTGACGAGGGCGGTATGAGCCGCGCGATCTATATCGCCAACATTCTGGGCCTGGATATGGGTATGTTCTATAAGAGAAGGGATTATACAAAGATCGTCAACGGACGCAATCCTATTGTCGCCCATGAATTTCTTGGAAGCAACGTGGAAGGAAAAGATATCATTGTCATAGATGACATGATCTCTTCCGGAGAAAGTATGATCGATGTGGCCGGGAAACTGAAAGCTTTAAAAGCCAACCGGATCTTTTTATTCTCCACCTTCGGCCTTTTCACCAATGGGCTGGAAAAATTTGACAAAGCCTTTGAAGAAGGCCTCTTCCACCGGCTGCTCACTACCAATCTGGTCTACCAGAAGCCGGAACTTCTGGCAAAGCCTTATTATATCACCTGCGATATGAGTAAATATATCGCCCTTTTAATTGACACACTGAACCATGACGCGTCCATCAGCGATCTTTTAGATCCTTACGAGCGCATCCACCGGTTCCTGAAAAAATATAAAGATGCACAAAAGTAAACACTACAAGAGAGGATAAGACTAATCATGCGAAACTTCATCTTTATTTCACCTGCTTTTCCAGGCAACTACGAAAATTTCTGTGTTGCCCTGAAGGCAAACGGGATCAACGTCCTCGGCATCGGAGACACTTCCTATGATTCCCTGACTCCCTGTTTAAAAAGTACCCTGACTGAATATTACCGGGTCGAAAATATGGAGGATTACGACGCCATGTTCCGCGCCGTCGCTTTTCTCTCCTTCCGTCACGGCAAGATTGACTGGCTGGAAAGCAACAATGAATACTGGCTGGAACAGGATGCACGGCTTCGGGAGGATTTCCATATCACCACCGGACTGCAGCCAAAGGACATGGCCCTGATCAAATACAAATCAAAGATGAAGGCCGGATATGAGAAAGCGCATATCCCTGCCGCACGTTTCCACTTGGTCAGAAATTTTGAGAGCGCCTGCGATTTTATCAAAGAAGTGGGTTATCCGGTCATCGTAAAACCGGACAGCGGCGTAGGTGCATCCGACACCTGGAAGATCAAAGACGAAAAAGATTTAAAAAGCTTTTTCTGCAACCTGCCTTCCGTACCCTATATCATGGAAGAATTTGTTCCCGGGGAGATCTGTTCCTATGACGCCATCGTAAACAGCAAAGGCGCCGTCCTGTTCGAAACCGGAAACATATCGCCGATCTCCATTATGGACTGTGTCAACAATCATGAATCCATTCACTTTTACATTGTAGATCAACTGGCGGAAGACTTACGGGCATGCGGCCGGGCCTGCCTGAAATCTTTTCATGTGCGCAGCCGCTTTGTCCATCTGGAATTTTTCCGTCTGACCCAGGACCACCCACATCTGGGCAAGAAAGGGCAGATCGTGGGACTGGAAGTCAACATGCGTCCTTCCGGCGGCCCCACACCTGACATGATCAACTATGCCTACAGCGCCAACTGTTATCAGTATTATGCGGACATGATCGTCTATGACCGCCTGCGTCACAAAAGGAAAGCCACGCCATGCTTCTGTGCTTTTGTAGGAAGATGGAAAGGCGTCCCTTATACCCACTCACACTGGGATATCATCCGCACTTTTGAACATGAATTAAAAACGGCAGAGCAGCTTCCGGAAGTACTGGCCCATGGCATGGGGAACTATATCTATCTGGCCAAGCTGGAAAGTCACGAAGAAATGGACCGTTTCTTTACATATGCGCTGGAAACCGTCAAAGAAAAAGAAGAAGAACCTCCCGAAGAGAAAAACACCGTAAGAAAGGAGGCGTCAAAATGCACACAGAAGAACTCGGCTGGTACAGCGAGCGTCTAGGACGCCATATGCCTTTAAAAATATACGGTCATTCCGGGAAACCATGTCTTGTCATCCCTTCCCAGAACGGAAAACACAATGACTTCGAGGGATTCGGTATGGTAGGCGCATGCAGCCCCTGGATTGAGAACGGAAAGCTTATGCTTTTCTGTATTGATACCATCGACGCTGAGACCTGGTCCTGCGACTGGAAAAATCCCCGGGAACGCGTGGAACTCCATGAGCGCTGGGCAGGATATCTGATGCAGGAAGTCCTTCCGCTGATGGAAAGCAAAAGCGGCGGGCAAAATGCTATGATCATGGGATGCAGTATGGGCGCTTTCCACGCCGGGAATCTGTTCTTCCGTTTTCCGGACCGCTTTGACTCGGCCATCTGTTTAAGCGGCGTCTATGACGCCGCCAATATCCTGGGCGGATACATGGACGATCTGGTTTACTTAAACTCTCCTTACCACTGCCTGCAAAATATGCCCCCTGACCACCCGTATATGGAGCTTTATAAAAAGAGCCATATTTTCATCTGTGTGGGACAGGGCGCATGGGAAGACGAACTTCTCTATGACACCCGTAAACTGGACGGCGTGCTGAAAGCAAAAGGCATCCCCGCCTGGGTGGATTACTGGGGCTATGACGTAAACCACGACTGGAACTGGTGGCAAAAGCAGGCTGCCTATTTTCTTGGTAAATTATTATAAATACCCCCGCACATAAAAGGCCGTCCGAATCAGTGACCCGACTTCGGACAGCCTTTTTATTCTGCCTGTCTATTTTCCCACAGGCAGCAGAAGCTTTTTATACGCTTCCATCCGCTCCATAAATACATTCTGATCCGGATCTTTTACCGTCTCGTAATCTGCGCGTATCCGCTTCTCTTCTTCGAGGACCGCCGGGATCTCCTCAAGGGGCGTATCCCAGGTACGGATATAATACCCCGCCATCAAAGAAGAAGTGACAAACTCCGTACTCACATCCCCGGTGCTGATCCCCTCTTCCACCAGGCGGATCAGGTCGTCCAGCATCTCATACATATTCAAAAGGACACTAAATCCCACCAGATCATATCCTTCAAAGGCCGCGCCGCCTTCCACGGATATACAGTTTGACACATCCGAAAGCTCTTTAGAATCGGTGAAAGGATAAAACGCTCTGATAAAGTCCAGCAAAAGTTCATACTCTTCGTTTGTAACAGAGCCATAGACAGCCCCGCCAAGAATGTCTATTACCCTTCTGTAGTTTGCAAGAACCTCAAAACCTCTAAGGCCGGAAAGGCGGTCAAAAAGGCTTACGAACCTGGCCAGCGTCAGAAGGTTCCACTTTACTTTCTGAAGCCCCAGAAGCTCCTCGCCCTCCTCCTGCGCCCACTGATTCAGCCGGTTCAGATACAGGTCGGATTCTTCCAGCATCTCAATCCATTCGGAAGCCTGATCCATCATCGTCTCCGGAATCTGTTCATAGATTTCATCCTGGCTTCCTGCAAGGGCGTCAAATCTTCCGATATACAGCCAGGCTTTTTCTTTATTTCCCTGTTTTAAATATGCTTCACCGACCTGGTAATACAGTTTTGCAGTCTGCACCGGATCCTTTTTCCCCTGGGCCTGCTTTAAAGCTTCCAGCAGTCCGTCGATGCCTTTTTTTGTGTTGTTTTCTTTGTTTTTTCCGAAAATATTGCCGAATAAAGCCATTTTGTACTCCTCCCTGCTTATAAAGTTTTTTCCCATTCTGACTCTTTAAACCCTGTCAGAACACAATGCTCCGTGATCAGAATCGGACGCTTTACAAGCATTCCGTCTGTGGCCAGAAGATTGATCTGTTCCTCTTCACTCATATCTTCCAGTTTGTCCTTCAGTCCCATAGACCGGTACAACTGGCCGCTGGTATTAAAAAACCGTTTAAGCGGCAGGCCGCTTTTCTTATGCCATTCTGTCAGTTCTTCCGCGGTGGGTCTGTCATCCTTTATATGGCGGTCTTTATATTCCACTTTGTGCGCATCCAGCCATTTCTTTGCCTTCTGGCAGGTGGTGCATTTGGGATATTCTATAAACAATACTGACATCGTATCTTTCCTTTCACAAAATATTCATTTGACATTTTCAGTCCATGCTCCTACAATAGGATAAAATTATTTTATTGGAGGTCCTTATTATGAAAAAATTAACAGCGCTTTTTCTGTGCATGACTCTTAGTGCCGCCGTCATCACCGGCTGTGGTTCCAAAGCGGATGCTCCCGCCGAAACGGCAGACGCAGAAAACTCCCTCTCCGAAGATCAGACCGGTGAAGACCAGTCCGGCGAAAGCGAGCAGGCAGAGACCGCGGGAGGCGGACTGCACCATGTTGACATTGAGGTAGCCGACTACGGAACGATCTCTTTGGAGCTGGACGGGGATACCGCTCCCATCTCTGTGGCAAACTTTCTCAAGCTGGCAGGCGACGGCTTCTATGACGGCCTGACCTTCCACCGCATCATCAGCGGGTTTATGATCCAGGGCGGCGACCCCCTGGGAAACGGTACCGGCGGTTCTGACGAAAATATCAAAGGAGAGTTCTCGGAAAACGGCGTGGAAAACGACATTTCCCACGTGCGCGGCGTAATCTCCATGGCAAGATCCATGGACCCTGACAGCGCTTCCTCCCAGTTCTTCATCGTCCATGAAGACAGCACCTTCCTGGACGGCCAATATGCCGCTTTCGGCCATGTGACGGAAGGAATGGAGGTCGTAGATCAGATCTGCGAAGATACGCCTGTACAGGACGATAACGGAACGGTGAATCCCGAAGACCAGCCCGTCATTACCTCTGTCACTGTCATCGACTGACCTTACTTGAAAGACCGACGCCTGTATCAGACGCCGGTCTTTTATTTTTACTTTCTGATTTATGCTTTTCCTTCGGAACCAAGGACTTCTTTGATCTTGTGCGCAACAACTGCTTTTACATTCGCACGTCCGACTTTCAGATAATCACGCGGGTCAAAGATGGACGGATCTTTTGTCATAACCTCGCGGATACCTGCTGTCATGGCAAGACGAAGGTCGGAGTCAATATTGATCTTGCACACCGCAGATCTTGCAGCCTGACGAAGCTGATCTTCCGGAACGCCGATCGCGTCTTTTAATGCGCCGCCGTTGGCATTGATGATCTTAACATATTCCTGCGGAACAGAAGATGCTCCGTGAAGAACAATCGGGAAGTTGGGGATATTTTTCTCGATCTCTGCAAGGATGTCAAAACGAAGCTGCGGTTTTGTACCTGGTTTGAACTTGTATGCACCGTGGCTTGTACCAATGGCGATTGCCAGAGAGTCCACGCCTGTCTTGCTTACAAACTCCTCTACCTCTTCAGGACGTGTATAGGAAGAATCCTCTGCGGACACCTTTACATCATCCTCAACCCCTGCCAGTTTACCAAGCTCAGCCTCTACCACTACATTGTGTGCATGGGCATACTCAACAACTTTCTTAGTCAGCTCAATGTTCTCCTCGAACGGATATTTGGAACCGTCGATCATGACAGAGGTAAATCCGCCGTCGATACAGGACTTGCAGATCTCAAAATCAGCGCCGTGGTCCAGGTGCAGAGCGATGGGAAGATCCGGAGCTTCTGACAAAACGGCTTCTACCAGTTTAACTAAATAGTTGTGCTTTGCATACTTTCTTGCGCCTGCGGATACCTGCAGGATGATCGGGGAATTCAGCTCAATGGCTGCGTCGGCAATACCCTGGACGATCTCCATGTTATTGACGTTAAACGCACCGATTGCATAGCCTCCCTCGTAAGCTTTTTTAAACATTTCTTTGGTTGTAACTAATGGCATTGTTGGTCATCCTTTCTTTATATAGAAATTTAGCACACCTGTGCCTATAATCGTAGTTTACTACATTTTTCCTGATTCAACAAGGAATTTCTTACAATTTCTTGCAATATTTAGAAACCGGCTCAGGAAATTACGGCACTCTCCCGAATCAGGCTGGTCGCCTTTTCCTGAAGCATCTGTTCCTCCACCATATCCCGGGTGTATACGGCTTCTAATGCCGACGCGTTTTCATAGCCTAATTGTTTTACCATCTCTTCAACTCGGGCGTTATATTCTTCTTCGCTTACGGTAAGGCCTTCTTTATCCGCGATCTCTTTTAATGCCAAAACCAGTTCTACGCGAAAAACCGCTGTCTCTTTATACATCTCTCTTAGCTGATCTTCTGTAGCATTTAAATAAGTCTGAAGGTACGTTGCCAGGTCCACACCGTACATGGAAGCGTAAGTTTCGTATTCTGACAGCATCTCATCCGTATAGGCCGCCACATCTGCATCCTGTATGTCAAATTCGCTTTTGTCCAGCACCTGGTTGATCAGATCATAGTCCAGATTGGCATCCGCTTCACTCTCGGCACCCGTTATGAGTTCTTCCCTCACTGAGGCCGTCATATCCGCCTCACTGTCATACCCGAGTTTTTCTTTCAGAGTATCCTCGTCCCAGTTGACCGCATCATACTCCTGTACTTTATGCACATGCACATCAAACCGGACTTCTTTTCCTGCGATCTCTTCATAGTAGTCCTCGGGAAATGTCAGGTTTACTTCCCTGTCTTCCTCTGCCACGGCGCCGATCAGTTGTTCTTCAAATCCGGGCACAAAATTTCCGCTTCCAAGCTCCAGCGAATATTCATTTCCCTGCAGTTCTTCCGTTGTTTTCCCGTCTACATAACCTGTGTAATCAATTACGACCACATCTTTTTCCTTTGCCTCCCGGTCCACATCCACAAGTTCCGAGCTCTCTTTTTTAATCTGCCAGATCTCGTCTTCTACATCTTCGTCTGTCACTTCTTCCACTGTCCGTTTTCCTTCAAGACCTTTATACTCCCCCAGATTTACCACTTTGCTGGAAAGGTCCTTATAAGAAACCCGCTTATATTCCGCCGCCGTCCCTTCCTCACCTGCATCCGCCGCGTCCGGACTCTTTTCTGTCTCCACTGCAGCATCCGGCTTTTGTTCTTCGGTTCCTTTATTCCCGCATGCTGTCAGCGCAAGCGCCGACAGGATCAGTCCCGCCATCATCCATTTTTTTCTCATTTTCACTTTTTACCTTTCATAAATAAAATTGTTTCTTCTCAAGTATACCACCCGCAGCTTCCCTTCCACAACCTATTTTCTTGCATTTTCCCCCAAACAATGCTACAATATCCCAAGAAAATCAAAATAAAAGGAGCATAAAAGTATCATGGTGTGGAAGGTATTGATAGTCATTCTTGTTATTCTGGTCATCCTCCTGGCAGTCCTGTACTACTTTGGCAACAAACTGCAGAAAAAACAGGCTGAGAACCAGGCTCAGATGGAAGCCATGGCCCAGACCATCAGCATGCTGATCATTGACAAAAAGCGTCTGAAAATAAAAGAATCCGGTCTGCCCGCCGCAGTGATTGAACAGACCCCCAAGTACCTGCGTCGTTCCAAACTGCCCATTGTCAAGGCAAAGATCGGTCCCAAGGTCATGAACCTGATCGCAGACGAAAAGGTTTTTGAACTGCTTCCTGTGAAAAAAGAAGTAAAAGTCGTTGTCAGCGGCATCTACATCACCGCCGTCAAAGGAGCAAGAGGCGGCATTGAAAAGCCGCAGCCTAAAAAAGGATTTTTTAAAAAACTGTTCAAAAAATAATATCAGTGAGTCCTGGGACAGCTGTCCGGGACTCACTGATATTATTTTATTATTCTATTGTAAACCTGATCGTCCTGCTTCCTTTGAAATTCCCTTTTCCTTTAACTGTAATCATCGGCTGTCCGGAAGCGGAAATTCTATTGTTTTTGTAAGAAACAGTATAGTCCCTGCCCTCTGTCAGCTTTCTGCCCTTAAATGAGAGGCTTATCTTTGGCTTGTATTTGCCTGACTCTAATGACTCCGGTCCCGCGTTTATTTTCTGGTCAAATCCCTGCACCTCATTTATGCTGCACGGGGTAATCTTAAATGTTTTCCTGATCTGACCGGTATACTGGTTTATGCCGACAATCGTGAACGACGCTTTTCCGGCATTTTTATTTTTAGCATAGATTACTTTATAATCCTCTCCTTCTACCAGTGATTCATAGGACATGCTAACGTCCAGGTTATCCTGCACCCGGTAGCTTCCGTTATAGGGCATCTGCTTTGCATAACTTACACGCGCTTTCTTCAATGAAGTCCCCGTAATCTTGAAGTTCACCCGCTTCACGCCCCCGTAAGGATAGATTCCATAGATCACAGCGGTTGCTGTCCCGATTTGTGTATTATTCTGGTATACAACCCGGTAATCTATATTATTTTTCAGGGTAACTCCCTTTAACCGGACATCAAATGCCGGACGTATCTGTTTTCCGTCATTATAGGGCTGAGCCGGTATCTTTACGGATGCCCTGCTTATGAGACGGTCCCTGGATGTAACAACAAGCTTTACCTTCAGTTCTCCGGTAAAATTATTTCGTCCCGTAAGAACCATTTCATACGTTCCCGGCTCCACATAAGCGCCTTTGGAAATATCCGGCCATGAAACGGTAAAATCGGTTTTGGAAATATCCTTCTTATAGGAAAGTTTCTTGCCATTGTAGGACAGTGAAGGAAGCTTCTTCTGTTCTTTTCCGTTGTAGACTGCCGCAGCGTCTTCTGACAGAATATTTTTCAGAGGCGCAGGCTGAATCACAAATGTAATTTTCCCGGTCCTGCCTTTATACAGATTTTTCCCTGTGACAACCACATAAGACTGCCCGGCTGACGCCTCATACATTCTGCTTGCTTTCAAATTATTCCTGTAGCTGAGCGTATAATCCAGTCCTTCTTCTGCCATCCGGTCAACATAGCTGCCGCCGCCCAGGCTTTCACGGTAATAGACATGCACTTCCGGCTTTATGGCTTTTCTTGTATACACATATTCCTCTTCGGTTGTCACACCCCAGAAACCGCTTCTAAGCTGCGGTCCAGGAATGTACGGAATATCTTCCGGAAGCACTTCACTTGTGTTGTCCTCTTCTCCTGGATTGTCAGGGTCATCAGGATCATCAGGATCCGGTTCCGGCATTTTACTGTTATAGGCAACCTCCGCCTTTTGCAGACATTCGTTCTCAATGCCAATCTGCATTTGTTTCCACTGATTTTGACTTCCTCCATAAGAAACCTTCTTTAATCCGCTGCATTCGTAAAATGCATAGTCCCCGACCATTTTTAAGCTGGCAGGCAGATATATATTATCCAAACTTGTGCATCCATAGAATGCATAGTCCTCGATCTCTCTCACACCATCTGGCACGTTTACAGAGACCAGGGCAGCGCACCCATAGAACGCAGTCTCTGCAATCTTCGTAATTTTCGCCGGCAGTTTTACTGATACCAGGCCGGTGCAGTTGGCAAACGCTCCGCTTTCCATTTCCTCTATGCTGTCCGGCAGGTATACAGATGTTATATTTTCAAGTCCCTGAAATGCATTTTCACCGATAACAGACACCTTTTCCCCGCCTATTTCTTCCGGAATACTTAATTTGGAAGCGGTTCCTCTATATCTTTTGATTTTAACCGTGCCGTCCGACAGCGTCTCATATTCATAGGATGCAGGATCCGCATCCCCTTTACCAGGGTCTTCGGGGTCTTCAGGCTCCGGCGCTTTGCTGCCATAGGCCACTTCCGCCTGTGTAAGGCATCCGTTCTCTTTTCCAACCTGTATTTGCTTCCACTGGCCCTCGTTTCCTCCATAGGCGACTTTCTTTAAACCGATGCATCCGTAAAATGCATAGTCCCCAACCGTCTTTAAACCGGAGGGCAGGTATATATTGTCTAAAATTGCACAGTCATAGAACGCATATTCCCCAACAGACGTCACGCCTTCGGGCAGGCTTACAGTTTTAAGAGCGGCGCACCCGTAGAATGCGGTCTCCGGAATCTCTGTGATTTTCGACGGCAGGTTTACAGACTTCAGGCTGGGGCAGTTGGCAAATGCTCCCTTTTCAATTTCCGTTATGCTCCCGGGCAGCTTTACTGAAACCAGGTTTCCAAGCCCCTGGAATGCATTTTCGCCGATGACCCGCACTTTTTTCCCGTCTATTTCTTCCGGGATGCTTATTGCAGAAGAATCCCCTTTATACCCTTCGACTTTAATTGTGCCGTCCGAAAGCGTCTCATATACATAGGACGCAGGATCCGCATCCCCTTTGCCGGGGTCTTCGGGGTCTTCAGGCTCCGGCGCTTTGCTGCCATAGGCCACTTCCGCCTGCGTAAGGCATCCGTTCTCTTCTCCAACCTGTATCTGCTTCCACTGACTTTCGTTTCCCCCATAAGAGACTTTCTTTAACCCGCTGCATCCGTAAAATGCATAGGCCCCGATGGACGTTACGCCTTCAGGCAGGTATATGTTATTTAAAACTGTGCAGTCATAAAATGCGTAATCCCCAACGGACGTTACGCCTTCGGGCAGACTTACAGTCTTAAGGGCGGCGCACCCATAAAAAGTTGTCTCCGCAAGCTCTGTCATTCCTGCCGGGAGGTTTACAGAGGCAAGGCCGGTACACCAGGCAAACGCCCCGCTTCCAATCTTCCCGATGCTCTCCGGCAGTTTTACGGATGTTATGTTTTCAAGCCCCTGGAATGCGCTTTCCCCAATGGCTGACACTTCTTTTCCGTCTATTTTATCCGGGACTTCTATTTGCGTATCGTTCCCTTTATATTTGTTGATCTGCACGGTGCCGTCCGGCAGTGTTTCATAGACATAAGGCTGTTCCGGGTCTGCTCCTTCCTGCAGGACAGTGACTTTTACAGATGTTTTTTTGGAACTGTCCGCCGCTGACATGGCAATGACCGTAAATTCCTCCGCGCTTTCATTTTCCGCCACTTTCAGAAGGCCGCTTGAAGTAATGGTGGTAGAAATACTTTTATTTTCGGATACTGCCCACTGCACGCCGGTCCCCGGGTTGTTGATCCCTTTTACTTCTGCTGTAAACTGACATTCCTCACCGGGCTTTAGCTCTGCCTGGGACGGGGATACGATTACCTCCGCCACATAAGGCGTCTTATCGTCCGCGCGGATTACGTTCACTTTGCAGGACGCCGTAAGTCCACCTTCCTCTGTCGTTGCGGTAATCGTCGCTTCTCCTTCCGATACAGGCGTGACCGTGCCGTTTTTTTCGTCCACGGATGCCACATACTTGTCAGAAGAAGACCATGTAATGTTTTTGTTGGAGGCGTTACCCGGGATAACGCTGGCACGAAGCTGGAACGGCTCCGCCTCTTCCACAAGGTAGATTTCTTTCCTGTCGAGCACAATGTCCTGCGGTTTTACAATCACGGACTTCTGACTGCGAAGATACGGGTAGCCGTCGTTGGCGGCCGGGTCTATTGCCCATACATGGTCAAAATCCCAGTCTTTATAGTTCTACTGCAATTTCATAGCGCTTGTATGTCTTGCATAGTAGCCGGAGCCGTCTACGGACACATACTTCCCCTCCGTGATTATGTCTCCATCGTAATAGCAGCTTTTTACCGTCCCCTGGCCTGTGCTGTCCGCCAGGAAGCGCCCCACCCCATTGTTATAAGCGCCGGGCTGCCTGCTGCCGCTGACAGAAATTGAATAACAGTTTTCCACCGTTCCGTTTTCTCCAAGTGCCCCCAAAAATCCTCCTACACCTTCACCCTGGCTTGAAGTCATATATGTGCCGTCAAGGAAGACCTTTGCATAACAGTTTCGTATCGTTCCTTCGTTTTTGCTGACAGCCCCTCCTACATGCAATTTAAATTGCCAAGGATACCAGTGGTCTTGTTCTATGATATGAAGGGTTCCTGCTATGCTGCAATTCTCAATAAGGCCAGAATTCGCATAGACTAAAAGAGCTCCATCCAAACTGAAAGCATTAACCGTAGCCTCTGCTTCCAGGCAAAGATTTTTTATTGTTCCTGTATTTTCTTTTATAAAGCCGACATCATATGTAGTGCTGTAAGGCTGATGTATGGGGGCTATAACCGTGCCGCAGATCCGATAGCCGTCCCCGTCCAGCGTCCCGCTAAACTCAGGGAGCTGCATAAATTCTTTTTCCAGAACAATGTCGCAGGCCAGCTTCCAGTATGCGTCCGAAGCACCGCCTACCATCTCCAGCTGCTCTTCACTTGTAATCAAAAAAGGGTCTTTCTCCGTTCCTCTTCCTGTAAGTGTAGAAGGTAAAGTTCCTTGTGGCTCTGCCGACTGCTGGCAGCGAAGATATGGGTATCCGTCGTTGACAGCCGCGTCTATCGCCCATACCTTATCGAAATCCCAGCCTTTATAGTTGGGCTGCCATTTCATGGCTCCTGTGTGCCTTGCATAGTAACCAGAGCCGTCTGTGTACATATATTCATCTGTAATCGTGTCACCGTCATAATAACAGCTTTTTACCGTCCCGTTTGCGTCATTGTTCAGCAGGAAGCATCCCTCATAGTCTCCAAAAGAATCAGAAACGGAATAACAGTTTTCCACCGTCCCGGTTCCGTAAAGCCTTCCCAAAAATCCGCCTACATTTATGTCTATGTCCGGCCCGGGGCGGCAGCCTCCGTCTATGCGGATCTTTGCATAACAGTTCCGTATTGTCCCCTCGTTTAAATAGACAGCCCCTGCTGCATTAAAATTATAATAGCCATAGTTCTGATCTCGTTCTGCTATATGGAGCTTCCCCGATATACAGCAGTTCTCAATAAGGCCGCCGTTCTGGTTCTCATAAGCTAAAAAACCTCCCTGCAGGCCGTAAGAACCGGATGAAATCTCCACTTCCAGGCAGAGATTCTTTATCGTGCCCTTGTTTTCTTTTATCAAACCAGTTTTTACTTCATAGGCGACGCCCAAAACAGGCTCCTTACTGATAATGGAGCCGATCGTACCACAGATCCGGTAACCGTCCCCGTCCAATGTCCCGCTGAACTCGGGGATCGGCGCAAATTCTTTTTCCAGGATAATGTCACCGGCCAGCTTCCAGTGTGCGTCCGAAGCGTTGCTGATCATCCCAAGCTCTTCTTCATTCGTAATCAAATACGGATTTTTCTCCGTCCCTTTTCCCGCAGGCACGGAAGATGAAACCACCTGTGCTTCCGCCCCCTGCAAAAGAGCCGCTTCTCCATCCATTCCCGCCGCCAAAGAGACATCCTCTTCCGGTATTTCACCGTCTTCCGGCACGGCATCTTCTATTGGCGTTTCGCCCACTTCCGAAGCAATGTCATCTTCTGGCTTTTCACTGTCTTCCGAAACGACATCTTCTTCCGGCATTTCGCCCACTTCCGAAACCACATCCTCTGCCGGCATTTCATCCTCTGACAGATATGCGTCTTCTTCCGCTGCCTGAAAAGTTTCCTCTGCAGGAATTGCTGCAGACGCCTCCGCCGGAAAACTCTGAAATACCAGTCCTGCGCACAATGTCACAGCTAAAAGGCGTTTTTTCCAGTTCCCTTCTTTCATTTTGTTCCCCTTTCTTTGCATCCAAACTCTCTCTTTTAATGCTTAAATAGTTTATTAGGTCTGTTTACTGTTAAATTGTCCAGAATTTTGCCTAAATAGTAACATAATTGGTACAGTTTTGCAATAAAACCAAAGTGTATTTTCCCCTTCTTTCATCGAAATAGACGAAAACAGCCGCCATTACTGTAATAATGACGGCTGATAGTAGTAAACAGCTGTAATCCCTGGTTAAGCCATGCGACACTGTACCCGAACAAAAATGATACCTTTTTACACCTTAAACCGATACCCCACTCCCCAGATTGTCTCAATATATTGGGGTTTCGCCGTGTTAAATTCGATCTTTTCCCGTATCTTCTTAATATGCACGGTCACCGTGGCAATATCTCCTATGGATTCCATATCCCAGATCTTGCTGAACAGTTCTTCCTTGGTAAATACATGGTTGGGATTCTGAGCCAGGAAGGTCAGAAGGTCAAATTCTTTGGAAGTAAACGCCTTCTCTTCTCCGTTTACCCACACCCTCCGGGCAGTCTTATCGATCTTAATGCCGCGGATCTCCACCACTTCATTCTCCTGAATGCCGCTGCCGATCAGCCTCTCATAGCGCGCCATATGGGCTTTCACCCGCGCCACCAGCTCGCTGGGACTGAAAGGCTTGGTCATATAGTCATCCGCCCCCAGCCCCAGGCCCCGGATTTTGTCAATGTCGTCTTTTTTCGCAGATACCATAATGACCGGAATATTTTTCTCTTCGCGTATCTGCCGACAGATTTCAAACCCGTCCACCCCCGGCAGCATCAAATCAAGAATGATCAAATCAAACTCTTCTTTCAGCGCCCGGGCAAGGCCTGTGTCTCCCCTTTCCTCAATCTCCACTTTAAAACCGCTCAGCTCCAGGTAGTCTTTTTCCAGATCCGCAATGGCTTCTTCGTCTTCAATTATCAATATTCTGCTCATTCAACGGTACCTCCTGATATTTTCTAAGCACAAAACACATGGTCGTGCCGATATGCTCCTTACTTGTGGCCCACACCTTTCCTCCGTGGTCCTCCATAATCTTGTGGACGATGGAAAGTCCTATGCCGCTGCCGCCTTTGGAAGAATTTCTGGATGTATCTGTCCGGTAAAACCGGTCGAAAATACAGGGAAGATCCTTGGCCGCGATCCCACGTCCGTTATCTTCTATTTCCACCTGAACAAAGTCTCCCACATCCAGCACCCGGATATCGATACATTTGTCCGGTTTATCCATATATTTTATGGAATTTCCCACAATATTATTGATAACCCGCTTCATCTGCTCCGCATCGGCAATGACCATCACATCCGTCGCCACCTGGTTATGATAAGTAAGCGCCACCTGCTCCTGCTGAAGCTCCAGCCCCAGATCCTCAATACAGTCGTCAAAGTACTCACGTACATTGATCTTGTTGAACGCATACGGAATCCGGTTCGTGTCGATCTTGGAATAGAAAGACAGTTCATTGATCAGACGGTCCATCTCGTTGGCTTTCGTGTAAATAGTTCTCAGATATTTTTCCTGCTTCTCCGGCGTATCGGCCACTCCGTCCAGCAGTCCTTCCACATAACCTTTCACAGCCGTGATGGGCGTCTTCAAGTCATGGGAAATATTACTGATCAACTCCCGGTTCTGGCTGTCGAACACCACCTTTTCTTCCGTTGACTCTTTTAAGCGAATCCGCATTTCCTCAAAATCCGCACACAATTCCCCGATCTCATCGTTATCCTCAATCTCCACTTCAAAATCCAGATTCCCGTCCCGGATATTCCTGGTTGCTTTCTTTAAAGTTTCGATGGGGTTTAAAATACTGCGGTAGATCCAGACAATCAGAAAGCTGCTGGTCATGGCCATAATCAAAAGCACCGACATAAGCATCTCCCCTAAAAACTCTTTCGTCTGGGGCGTCACCACTTCCGCGGGCTGCATACTCATAAACCCGATAAATACGATCGTAATCAGAAAAAGCGGAACGGCAATCACAACGCCAAAGGTAATGATCAGTTTAGTCTTCAGGTTCACAGTTTCTTCCTCCTGCTAAAAAGTATATCATAGTTTGCCCGAAGCATTTATAAACTTTTTGTAAAACACTGTAAAAACATTAAAAAATCCGTCAGAAATTTCTTGACATTTCTCTGTTTTGGTCGTATGTTAATTACATAGAAAAGTCCATAGAGAAGCTTTCTCTTATTCAGAGCGGTGGAGATACATAGGATCTGTGAAGCCCGGCAACCCCTGCGTGCAGGAAGGTGCTAACCTGAGCGAGTGATCGAACGATAAGAGGATTTGATGAGCAGTTTTTATCAGGTCCGCTTATGCGGACCTTTCTTAATTCAGTAAAGCAATCGAAAGGAGCAGAACATGGAAAAATTATTATTCACTTCTGAATCTGTAACCGAGGGACACCCGGATAAGATCTGTGACCAGATCTCCGATGCCATCCTGGACGCGCTGATGGCCCAGGACCCCATGAGCCGCGTCGCCTGTGAGACAAGCACAACCACCGGCCTTGTCCTTGTCATGGGCGAAATCACCACAAACGCCTATGTGGACATGCAGAAAATTGTAAGAAATACAATCCGTGAAATTGGATATAACAACGGAGAATACGGCTTTGACGCAGATACCTGCGCCGTCATCACTGCTATCGACGAACAGTCCACGGACATCGCCATGGGCGTGAACAGAGCTCTCGAGGCAAAGGAAAATCAGATGGATGACAAGGAGATCGAAGCCATCGGCGCCGGAGACCAGGGTATGATGTTTGGTTACGCTACCAACGAGACGCCGGAACTGATGCCCTATCCCATCGCGCTGGCACACAAGCTGGCCCTGCGTTTAACCGAGGTCCGCAAGAACGGAACGCTTCCTTATCTGAGACCTGACGGCAAGACGCAGGTAACGGTAGAATACGACTCCGACGGAAAACCGGTTCGTCTGGATGCTGTGGTCCTTTCCACCCAGCATGGAGAGGATGTCACACAGGAGCAGATCCATGCCGACATCAAAAAGCATGTCTTTGAGGCAGTCCTTCCCAAAGATATGGTAGACGCAGACACAAAATTTTTCATCAATCCCACCGGACGCTTTGTGATCGGCGGCCCCCACGGAGACAGCGGCCTGACCGGACGTAAGATCATCGTGGACACCTACGGCGGATTCGCCCGTCACGGCGGCGGTGCTTTCTCAGGCAAGGACTGCACAAAAGTGGACCGTTCCGCTGCCTACGCTGCCCGTTATGTGGCAAAAAACATCGTAGCGGCAGGTCTGGCAGATAAATGCGAGATCCAGTTATCTTACGCCATCGGTGTGGCAAGACCCACTTCCATCATGGTTGACACCTTCGGAACCGGCAGACTTTCCAATCAGAAGCTTGTGGAAATCATCCGGGAGAATTTCGACCTGCGGCCGGCAGGCATCATCAAAATGCTGGATCTTCGCCGCCCCATTTACAAACAGACCGCAGCTTACGGACATTTTGGCCGCACCGATCTGGATTTGCCCTGGGAAAAAACAGACAAAACCGATCTATTAAAAGCATATCTCGCATAGATCCTTCAAAAGCATACCGCGAAAAGGCGTCCGGAACTTTCCAGGCGCCTTTTTATATGCCGCTGTGCATGATCTGCCTTCTGTTTTCAGCCGACTTTCAGCCGGAATTTCTGAAGCTGCTTCTCACTGGCTACCTTTTCCATCCTGGCGCCCAGACTCTGAAGCTTAAGATCCAGGTTCTCATAGCCACGCTCTATATAATAGATATCGTCCACAATGGTAATACCCTCTGCCGCCAGACCGGCAATCACAAGCGCCGCGCCTGCGCGCAGGTCCGGCGCACTCACTCTGGCGCCTGTAAACTTCTCCACACCGCTGATCACGGCCACATTTCCTTCCACTTTTATGGAAGCTCCCATCCGGGCCAGCTCGTCCACATAGCGGAAACGATTCTCAAATATACTCTCCGTCACAATGCTGGTTCCTTCCGCAATCGCCAGAGACACTGCAATCTGAGGCTGCATATCCGTAGGGAATCCAGGATAAGGCATCGTTTTTACATGGGTTCCGATCAGTTTTTGCGGCGCAATTACCCGTACCGTATCATCATATTCGTGTACTTCACATCCAAGCTCCGAGAGTTTGGCGCTGGTAGCTTCCAGATGCTTGGGGATCACGTTATGAAGAATCACGTCCCCGCCTGTCACTGCCGCGGCAAACATAAAAGTTCCCGCCTCGATCTGATCCGGGATGATAGAATACTCGGTTCTGTGCAGAGATTTGACGCCGCGGATGCGGATCACGTCCGTACCGGCACCTTTAATACTGGCTCCCATGCTGTTTAAAAAATTCGCCACATCCACCACATGGGGTTCCTTCGCCGCGTTTTCGATGGTAGTGTTGCCGTCCGCCATGGCAGCCGCCATCATGATATTGATGGTAGCGCCCACGCTGACCATGTCAAGGAAAATATGCGCCCCATGCAGAGACTTCGCTTCTGCAATAATAAAGCCATGCTCAATCCGGGTGGCAGCACCCATAGCTTTAAAGCCCTTCAAATGCTGGTCAATGGGGCGGCTTCCGATATTGCAGCCGCCGGGAAGCGGTACCTGGGCTTTTTTATATTTCCCCAACAGTGCGCCCAGAAGATAATAAGAAGCACGAATCTTTTTCATGCTCTCATTCTCCACAATATGGTTTTCCACGCCGGAACCATTTACAGTTACTGTATGGCTGTCCACACGATTCACATGGGCGCCAATCTCTTCCATAGCTCCTAAAAGCGCATTAATATCCCTCACATCGGGAAGATTGTCTATATATACAGTCTCATTTGTCATAACTGCAGCTGCAAGAATGGCAAGAGCCGCATTCTTTGCCCCGCCAATTTCCACTTCGCCGTTCAGTGGGATTCCTCCCTTGATCACATACTGTTCCACGGTTAACACCTCGTCGTTTCATTCCAACTTTTTTCTATGTAAAGCTTGCGCCAAAATCGCGCTTCTTATTCGCGTTTTTTACAGATATACCGGCGCTCACCGGTGTATCTTAGCTATTATAACTTAACACCATGGAAAAATCAATGAACACTATGTCAAAACAGGGATTTCGCTTTTAAATTTG
>DKVI01000051.1 GCA_002491115.1 Lachnospiraceae bacterium UBA7182
ACAAATTTAAAAGCGAAATCCCTGCTTTTTTCGTGGGGAACTTGCATATACTGAACAATTGTAATATAATGAAAATTATATTTAAAGCCCCCGGGCGAAGGGAATTGAACGGGCGCCGGGTGGATGTGCGTGAAAAAAAATAAGGGAAGGAGAGACTGCCGGACAGGGTATGTGGGATAATACCTGTATATCAGGCAGCAGACTGCTGTATGAGCGATCAGTTTGTATGGAAAGATGAGTATAATATGGGAGTGGAGATTATTGATGAGGAGCACCAGAAGCTTTTCGAGACGATCAATCGTCTTTCTCTCATGACACAGAAAAAAGGCGGGTGGATAGGCGGGAGTAAGGGCCGCCACGCATGCAAGAAGGGAATTGAATATTTTAAAGAGCATGCGCTGCAGCATTTTGCAGACGAAGAAGAATATATGGCCAAGATTGATTACACGGGACAGGAACGGCACAAACGCATACATAAAGGATTTCGGGAAAAGACGCTGCCGGCCCTGGAACGGGAACTGGAAAAGACCGGCTATTCACCGGAAGCCATTGATCATTTTGTAGGAGTCTGCTCCGGGTGGCTCATCGGGCATACCATAACAGAGGACATGGCGATTGTCAATGATCAGGAGAGCCTGTGGGAAGACCTCCTGAAAGAAGATGAGCTTTCTGCCATAAAAAAGGCGACGACTCAGTTCATTCATAATATATTCTGCATAAAATCAGAGATGATCAGCGATACATATAACGGGGAAAAGTTTGGAAAAGGTATTTACTATCGTCTGGTTTACGAAATAAAAAATGATAACAAAAGGCAGGAAATTTTTCTGGTTTTTGAAGAAAGTCTTCTGCTCAGTACCATCGGGGAGATTATGGGAATCAAATCCGGCAGGATAAACGCCGCAATGCTTCATTCTTCCAGGCATGCGATGCAGCGGTTTGCGGGGCGGATCATGGATTTTCATATGAAGAGTGAGCCATACGAGCTGGCAGAAGAGAGCCTTCTTTCTTATGAGCAGTTCCAAAAAGCGTTTTCAGAAGAAAAACGGGTGGCCAGTATGCTGTTTAATACAGGGGAGGGATATTTTGCCCTGTGTATTTTAACGCCCGGTCAGATTCAGGAAACACTGGGAACACCGATTCATCATGATAATGCCGTGGAAGAAGTGGTTCAGTATATTAAAATCCGGGAGGAGCAGAAAGAGAAGGCTCCCCAGAAGAAGATACTGGTGGTGGATGACTCTGCGACGGTACGCCGGCAGGTGGAGAGCCTGCTGAGCAGGGATTATGAAGTATCTGTGGTAGATTCCGGTGTGGCAGCGATCAGGACCGTTGCCCTGAATAAGCCGGATCTGATCCTTCTGGACTATGATATGCCGGTCTTCAACGGAAAACAGACACTGGAACTGATCCGTTCGGAGATAGCATCTGCAGATATCCCGGTCATCTTCCTGACATCAAGAAACGATGCGGCGACTGTAAAAGGGGTACTGTCGTTAAGCCCGTCCGGATATTTGCTGAAGAGTATGGAATCCGCGGATATCAAGAAAAGAGTGGACGACTTTTTTGCAAATAATAAGCAGTAAAATAGAAGACAGACGCTTATGGGGAAAGAGCCGTTATGTACAGGAAGGAAGCGAACGATGTATCAGGCCACACAGTGGTGCCGTCATTTTATTGCGCTGCAGGTAAAACCGGGGGATTTGTGCATTGACGCTACGATGGGCAATGGATATGACACAGAACTTCTCTGCCGTCTGGCCGGAAAACAGGGGTGTGTACTGGCATTTGATATTCAGCAGGCGGCGCTGCAAAATACACGAAAAAGACTGCTTGATACAAAAGCACCGGATAATTATCGATTAATCCTGGATTCACACGCTCATATGGATCAATATGCGGATGCGGAAAGTGTAAGCTGCATTGTCTTTAACTTTGGGTATCTTCCGGGAGGAGACCATTCCCTGGCTACCTGTCCGCTTACCAGTGTTGCCGCAGTGGAGCAAAGCCTGTTCCTTCTGCAGAAAGGCGGGCTTTTAAGCCTGTGCATTTACAGCGGAGGTGACAGCGGGTTTGAAGAACGCGATGCACTTCTTACATATTTAAAAAACCTGAATCCCAGGCGTTATCTTGTTATACTGTCTTCTTATTATAACCGTCCCAACCATCCGCCGCTTCCGGTCCTGGTGAGGAAGCTTTAGATAAGAAGCGTTGAAAGGCAGGTGGATTGCAGATGGCAAGGAGAAAAAGAGAACGGCTGATCTTATTAAATTCCTATGGACTGGATACGAACCTTCTGATTGTACTGTTTTTTATCATGGTTTTTGGTTTCATTATGATTTACAGCGCCAGCTATTATTCTTCGGGGCTGAATAAATCCTATGACTACGATTCCATGCATCTGTTGAAAAGCCAGGTTATTTACAGTATCCTGGGGATTGTGATGATGCTGGTGGTATCCTGTATCAATTATCATTTCTGGAGTTATTTTGCCGTATTGGGATATCTGGGCTGTATTGCGCTGATTCTGCTTTTAAAGGTGCCGGGGCTGGGCGTTACAGTAAAAGGCGCAACCAGGTGGCTGAAGGTAGGGCCGGTGCAGTTTCAGGTGGCGGAGCCGGTGAAGCTGATTATGATTGTTTTTATGGCGGCTTTGATTGTATCCAGAAGGCGGCATCTGAAAAGCTGGTTTTCCATGGTGCGTATGGTGATCCCTTCCGGGATTATAGCGGTGCTTATATGGAAGATAAGCGATAATATGAGTACGGCGGCCATCCTTTTGGGGACGGCGGTCTTTATGATCTATGTGGTGCATCCGGAACAGTGGAAGTTTATTGTATGCGCGCTGGGAGTGGTAGTTGTGGTGGCGGTGGTCATTCATTATGTAAAAGGCCTGGACCCGCTGCAGCTGCAGGAAGGAGATTTCAGGTTCGCCCGTATAAGGGCGTGGCTGGAACCGTATGAATATGAACAGGACACGGCGTTTCAGTCCCTGCAGGGCGTGTACGCCATCGGTTCCGGGGGGCTCTGGGGGAAAGGGCTGGGCAACAGCATCCAGAAGCTGGGAAAGATACCGGAGCCTTATAACGATTATATTTTTGCCATCATCTGTGAGGAACTGGGGATTTTCGGCGCAGGACTCATTATATTGCTTTTCATCTACCTTTTGTATCGAATATACACCATATCCCAGACGGCGGAAGATCTTCTGGGCCGTATGATTTCCATCGGGGTAATGTCCCACATTGCGCTGCAGGTGATTTTAAACCTGCTGGTGGTGACCCGGCTCTTTCCCACCACAGGTGTGACGCTGCCCTTTTTCAGCTACGGCGGTACGGCGACGGTCTTTCTTCTGATGGAGATCGGGCTTGTGCTGAATGTGAATAAATACAGTATCCGCAGAAGGCTGGATGCCGTGCGGCAGTCCGTATAGCGCATAAAACTTAAAAAGGAGGCACTTGCTATGCATCGTACTCATACAAAGACGGTAAAGATCGGCGATAAAGTGATCGGAGGCGGCCATCCGATCCTGATCCAGTCCATGACCAACACAAGAACCGAAGATGTAGAGGCGACGGTCGCCCAGATCGAAAGGCTGACAGCGGCAGGCTGTGAGATCGTCCGTTGCACGGCGCCGACCATGGAAGCGGCCCGGGCGCTGGGCGAGATTAAGAAAAGAATCCGCATTCCGCTGGTGGCGGACATTCATTTTGACTATAAACTTGCCATTGCGGCCATAGAGAACGGGGCGGATAAGATCCGCATCAATCCCGGCAATATCGGCGGTGCGGACAGGATCAAAGCGGTGGTGGACGCGGCCCGGGAACGGAACGTTCCCATACGGGTGGGAGTCAACAGCGGTTCGCTGGAAAAAGAGCTGGTGGAAAAATACCACGGCGTCACAGCCGAGGGACTGGTGGAGAGCGCCCTTGACAAAGTGAAGATCATAGAGGACTTAGGGTACGACAACCTGGTCGTCAGTATCAAATCTTCCAATGTCTGTATGTGTGCCAGAGCCCATGAACTGATCGCCGAAAAGACGGCGCATCCTCTTCATGTGGGCATCACGGAAGCGGGAACCCTCTTTTCGGGAAATATCAAATCCGCGGTGGGACTGGGGATTATCCTGTATCAGGGAATCGGAGATACGATCCGTGTATCGTTGACAGGTGATCCTGTGGAAGAAATAAAGTCCGCCAAACTGATCCTTAAGACGCTGGGCCTTCGTACCGGCGGGATCGAGGTGGTGTCGTGTCCCACCTGCGGCAGGACAAAGATAGACCTGATTTCCCTTGCCAATCAGGTGGAGACGCTGGCCGCTTCTTATCCTCTGGATATTAAGGTGGCGGTGATGGGCTGTGTGGTCAACGGGCCGGGCGAAGCCAAAGAGGCGGATATCGGCATCGCGGGCGGCACAGGCGAGGGATTGCTGATCAAACATGGGGAGGTTGTCAGGAAAGTTCCCGAAAACGAGCTGCTTGACGCTCTTCGCTGTGAGCTGGAGAACTGGAACGCATGAAAGAAAAACCGTTTTTTGACGTATTCTGCACGCTTACACTGGACGGGCAGATGCAGGCGCTTCTTAAGCAGGTGGTGGTGACAAAAGTATCCATGAGCCCTGCGCAGGATGTGTTAAGAGTTTATATTACCAGTAAGAAGCTGATTGCAAAAGATCAGCTTTTTCAGTTGTCCAAACAGATCCAGAAGCAGATCTTCGGATATCGGAGAGTCCAGGTGTATATCTTTGAGACTTTCCGGCTCTCCGGCCAGTACACGCCGGAGAAACTCTGGGACGTCTATGAAGGGAGCGTATTAAAAGAGCTGGAAGCTTACAGTCCTTATAAACGGAGTATCATGAAGACCGCCCGGATGGAGTTCCCGGATGAACATACGGTAAAGATGGGGATCTCTGATAAAGTCTATGACAGGGAAGCCGTCGATGATCTTGTGCGTATCCTTGACAGGGTGTTCAATGAGCGGTGCGGTTTTGATGTGCGGGTGGATGTGGAGTATCTGGAACAGGGCAATACGGCGCTTGAAAAAAGCCAGGCCGCGTTACAGAAGAAGATAGAATTTCTGACGGAAAATCTGCGGACGGAAAAGGGTGCGCAGACGCAGGCGCAGCCAGAGAAAAAAGAAGCCGCGGCAAAAGCGAAGACGCCGTCGGCGGAGAAAAAGAATGCAAAAGGCGGTTTTTCGTCCATAAGACGTTCTGACGGCCCGAAAACTTCCGGTTATCGAAGAAGCGACAATCCCGATGTGCTTTACGGGCGGGATTTTGAAGACGAACCCATCCCCTTAGAGCAGGTAGTCGAAGAGATGGGAGAGATTACCCTCAGAGGTAAAATCCTGAAGATGGACGAGCGGGAGATCCGGGGGGAACGGACGATCCTCACAATCACGGTCACGGATTTCACGGATACGATCCGTGTGAAGATGTTTACAAAGAATGAGTTTCTGCCTGACCTGAAGGAAAAGCTGTCGGTGGGCGGGTTTGTGAAAATTAAGGGAATGACCAGCCTTGACAGATTTGACCACGAGCTGTCCATCAGCTCTGTGACAGGCATTAAAAAGACGGCGGATTTCACAACCTCCCGTATGGACTATGCTTATAAAAAGAGAGTGGAACTTCACTGCCACACGAAGATGAGCGATATGGACGGCGTGACGGATGCTTCCACGCTTTTGAAAAGGGCGAAGGCATGGGGGATGCCGGCGCTTGCCATTACGGACCACGGATGCGTGCAGGCCTTTACCGAGGCCAGCCATACGATCTCCAAAGAGGAAGAATTTAAAGTAATCTACGGAGTGGAAGGGTATCTGGTAGACGATCTAAAAGAGGTGGTGGAAAATTCCAAAGGACAGGATTTAAACGGCAGTTATGTGGTTTTTGACCTGGAGACGACCGGACTGAACGCCGAAAGCAACCGGATCATTGAGATCGGGGCGGTCAGGGTGGAAAACGGACGGATGACAGACCGTTTTAACACATTTGTAAACCCCAAAGAGCCGATTCCTTTTGAGATCGAACAGTTGACAGGCATCAATGACGAGATGGTCATAAACGCGCCGGTAATTGAGGAGATCCTGCCGAAGTTTCTGGACTTTTGCAAAGGGTGTGCCCTGATCGCCCACAACGCTTCTTTTGACGCGGGATTTATCCGGGAAAACTGCCGCAGAATGGGGATCGACACGGATTTCACGGTGGGCGATACGGTGGCCATGGCGCGGATTCTCCTTCCGGCCCTTCATAAATTCAAACTGGACAATGTGGCGAAAGCGCTGAATATTTCCCTGGACCACCATCACCGGGCGGTGGACGACGCGGCCTGCACAGCGGAAATCTTTATGAAATTTGTCCGGATGTTTCAGGATACAGATATTCATACGCTGGATGAGGTAAACGAACTGGGGCGGACGGATAAAGAGAAAATCAAAAAGCTTCCCACCTATCATATTATTATTCTGGCGAAGAACGATATCGGGCGGGTGAATCTGTACCGGCTGGTATCCATGTCCCATCTGGACTATTTTGCCAGACGTCCCCGGATTCCCAAAAGCGAACTGGCAAAGTACAGGGAGGGGCTGATCATAGGCTCTGCCTGCGAAGCGGGAGAACTGTACCAGGCGATTCTCCGGGGCGCGCCCGGACAGGAGATCGCCAGGATCGTGGAGTTTTATGATTATCTGGAAATACAGCCTCTGGGAAACAATGCATTTATGCTTCGGGACCCCAAGATACCGGTCCATTCCGAGGAAGATTTAAGGGAAAACGTCCGCAGAATCGTCCGCCTGGGCGAAGCATTTGGAAAGCCGGTGGCGGCTACCTGCGACGTGCATTTTATTGACCCTCAGGATGAAGTCTACCGAAGGATTATTATGACGGGCAAAGGGTTTTCCGATGCGGACGAGCAGGCGCCTCTGTTTCTTCGGACCACGGAAGAGATGCTGGAAGAATTTGCGTTTCTGGGTTCCGGGAAGGCGGAGGAAGTGGTGGTGACCAACACAAACAGGATCGCGGATATGTGCGAACATCTCTCTCCTGTGCGGCCGGATAAATGTCCGCCGGTCATTCCGGATTCGGATCAGACCCTTCGGGATATCTGTTATGATAAGGCGCATGAGATCTATGGAAAAGACCTTCCTAAAGTGGTCACGGAGCGGCTGGAGCGGGAGTTGAAATCCATTATCGGCAACGGTTTTGCGGTTATGTATATTATCGCCCAGAAACTGGTGTGGAAATCCAATGACGACGGCTATCTGGTAGGCTCGCGGGGTTCTGTGGGTTCGTCTTTTGTGGCGACCATGGCGGGAATCACGGAGGTGAATCCGTTAAGCCCCCACTATATTTGCCCCCACTGCCATTACAGTGAGTTTGATTCTGAGGACGTGAAAAAATTCGCCGGCATGGCAGGGTGCGATATGCCGGATAAGGACTGTCCGGTATGCGGGGAAAAACTGGCCAAAGAGGGATTTGATATTCCTTTTGAGACGTTTCTGGGTTTTAAGGGGAATAAGGAGCCCGATATCGACCTGAACTTTTCCGGCGATTATCAGTCGAAGGCCCATAAATATACGGAAGTAATCTTTGGGGCAGGGCAGACGTACCGGGCAGGAACCATCGGTACGCTGGCGGACAAGACTGCTTTTGGATATGTAAAAAAATACTATGAAGAGCGGGGCATGAGCAAGCGGAACTGCGAGATCGACCGGATTGTTGTGGGCTGTACGGGTATCCGCAGGACCACGGGGCAGCATCCGGGCGGCATCATCGTTTTGCCCATCGGGGAGACGATTTATTCCTTTACGCCTGTGCAGCATCCGGCCAATGATATGAAGACGGATATCGTGACGACCCATTTCGACTATCATTCCATCGACCACAACCTTCTGAAGCTTGACATACTGGGCCATGATGATCCGACCATGATCCGTATGCTGGAGGACCTGACAGGCATCGACGCCAGGAAGATTCCGCTGGATGACAAAGAAGTCATGTCCCTGTTTCAGAATACGGACGCCCTTGGCATCAAGCCGGAAGACATCGGCGGGACGAAGCTGGGGTCTTTGGGAATCCCGGAGTTCGGGACAGAATTTGCCATGCAGATGCTGATCGATACCCATCCGACCCATTTTTCGGATCTGGTGCGGATTGCGGGGCTTGCCCACGGGACGGACGTATGGCTTGGCAATGCCCAGACACTCATTCAGGAGGGCAAGGCGACCATCTCCACGGCCATCTGTACCCGTGATGATATTATGACGTATCTGATCGGGATGGGCATGGACAGCGAGCAGTCTTTTACCATCATGGAAAGCGTCCGGAAGGGAAAGGGATTAAAGCCCGAATGGGAAGAAGCCATGAAGGCTCACAATGTGCCGGACTGGTATATATGGTCCTGTAAAAAGATCAAATATATGTTCCCCAAGGCCCACGCGGCGGCTTATGTGATGATGGCGTGGAGAATCGCCTACTGCAAGATTAATTATCCGCTGGCTTATTACGCGGCATATTTCAGCATCCGGGCATCGGCGTTCGACTATGAGATTATGTGTCAGGGCCGGGAGAGACTGGAGCGTCATATAGAAGATTATAAGCAAAGAAGCGATACGCTGACGAAAAAAGAGCAGGATACTTTGAAGGATATGAAGAGCGTACAGGAGATGTATGCCCGGGGATTCGAGTTTATGAAGGTGGATATTTACCGGGCCGAGGCCCATAAGTTCCAGATCATTGACGGGAAGCTGATGCCGGCTTTGTCCACCATCGAAGGGCTGGGAGACAAAGCGGCGGACCAGCTTTGCGAAGCGGCGGCCAAAGGCCCGTTTTTATCCAGGGACGACTTAAGGGACAGGAGTAAGTTAAGCAAGACCGTCATTGATCTGATGGGGGACCTGGGGCTTTTGGGCGGACTGCCGGAATCGAATCAGCTGTCGCTGTTTGACGTAGTATGAGTTTCATAAGATAAGGGCAATCGGAAACCGGCCGGTTGCTCTTTTTTTTGCCTGATTTCTTAATTTTCTTAAGATTCTCTTAATATCATTGACACTATTATATTATACAATATATAATATTATAAAATCATACAGTAAGGAGAAGGACGGCATGGTATTTAACACAGGTGCGGCGCTCCTGGATGCAATCGTACTGGCTGTCGTGTCCATGGAAGCGGAAGGAACTTACGGATACAAGATCACACAGGACGTCCGAAAAGTCATAGAGATTTCTGAATCTACCCTCTATCCGGTCTTAAGAAGGCTTTTAAAGGACGGATGCCTGGAAGTATATGATATGGAATTTGGCGGCAGGAACCGCAGATACTATAAGATCACCGATGCGGGAACGGCACAGCTGAATCTGTATCGGTCGGAGTGGCAGAGCTATGCGGCAAAGATCACGAAAATATTTACGGGGAGAAGTGAAAAATGAACAGAGAGCGATTTATGAAGGAACTGGAACGGCTCCTTGGAAGCCTCCCGCAGGATGAGAGGCAGGAAGCGATTCAGTTTTACAACGACTATTTTGACGATGCGGGGCCGGAGAACGAGGCAAGGGTCATAAAAGAGCTGGGAAGCCCATGGCAGGTGGCACAGACGATCCTGGACGGTTCCGGGGAGAGCGGGGAATATACCGAGCAGGGATATAAAGACATACGGTCCGGGAAATTTCAGGAGATGCCTGCTGTAACCTAACAGAATAACTGACAAAAAGGACATGTCAACGTGAGACCATCCGTGAAGAGGTGGGAAATGACGGGAAACCCCGATAAATCAAGGGTTAAAGCGAATTTGATAGAGAAAAAATGAAGCATCTTTGACAGCGAATTTGAGAATAAGCTGTTTCGGATGCTTTTTTTGTGTCTTTGGAAGGGAGGGAAGTGGAGAGAGTGCTTGGAAGCATTGGTTTTACTTGGTTTTTGAGCACTTGTCCTCTCCACAACACCTCAAAGTTAGGTTGTAAGAACATTATACATCAGCCATCCTCTTCTGAAAATAGCTCAAGCGTTGTAACGTGGCGTTATTGCGTTACTGATTGAGAGCTGTCAATGTGCTAGTATAGTCTGAAAATCCCTATAAATTAAGGCTTTTCGTGAAGTAACGTATGGAAAAGGTGGGCGTTACTCCGTGTTATCAACAGCCAATACCGGAGAGCCGGAACGGGTAGGAGCAAAGTGACAAAATGGAACAACACAAAAAAGGTTGTCACTTTGGCTTATTTTCAAGGGAAAACGCACTTTTACGGGAAGTGTTTCCCTAAAAGGGCAAAGTGACAAAATAGTGGTGCTTTTTGGGTGACAAGTAACCCAAAAGAGCCATAAAAAATCAGCCCACCATGTTACCCTTTTCTGTATCTGTCAATCCGGATGATTTTGCACTTGTCCCTCTTGCCTTATGGGTCTTCCGGAGTTTCATCTCCAATAGTCCTATGAGTTCCTCTTGGTCATCTTCAGACAGTTCCCGGAAACCATTCAAGAGTTTTTCTTCCTTTTGGCATAATTTAACATTATGCTCATTGGCAGATTTTCCGGTCATTAACCAATCCATGCTACAATCCAAGGCACACGCTAGGTCATAAAAAATTGTACAAGAGGGTACTCTTATTCCATTCTCTATTTTACTAAGGGCACCTGTAGCAAGCCCACATTTATTGAATATATCAGTCTGTGTGAGTCGCAGCTCTTTTCTTCTCTCTAAAATCCTACTGCCTATACTCTTCATATCGTCCATGTTTACCTCACTTTCTGCTAAAGAGAATATAAATATGCTAATTAGATGAAAAAACCATTGACATTCTGCTAATTAGCATATATACTATTACTTGCAAGGGGTTACTTGTAACCCAATAATCATAGCAAATTTCTTAGAAAATCTCAATAGCCGGAGTTCTCCGGCACAAAGAAAGTCACCCGGTTCAGGGTATCAGGAAAGCACTGTTGGAAAAGCAGGAAGAAGAAAGGTAGGTTGTGATGCAGAAGAGAGAGTTTGAGAAAATGATTGAGCAGCCTGTATCAGATGCGGAGTACAAGGTCATTGAGACGGTGTACCAATGGCATCCATCCGTGAAGGAAGTATCCGGAAAAGAAGAGGTTGCTGAACTATACAAGAGCTTTGGGATGGCAATATTCCACGACATGCTCCCAAGGGCGGAAAAGAACCGTGAATTGGAAAGCAAGCTCCGTCATGCACAGGCAGAGGTGGAACGGATAAAGGAAGAGATGGAAGAGCTGTCCCGTGGCAACGCTCCGGAGAGAGTGCAAGTCCTTCCGGAAGCGTTGGAGGAACATCTCAAAATGAGTGAGAGACAAAGGCAAAGAGACAGAGAGGCTATTGCTCTTGCCCGAAAATTTCCGGGAATTTGTCAGCAATAAAGAGTCTGACATATTTGTCCCGGTACTGATGAAACTCATCAAGGTCAATAATGCCTTTTTCGGCAAGGAATTGGGCAAGTGCAACAGCATTGAACCCTTTGTTGAGTATCTCATCATCAGTCAGATATTGGATGAGTTCTTCCATGGTACACCTCCTTGTGAGTGATGTGCCAATTATAACACAGAAAAGGAGATGATGCACTTGCTGAACCTGTCAGGTGATGAGATGGAGGCATTGGTTGAGCATAGGGAGAAGATGGATGTGGAACTTGAGCGGCTCCGGGAGAAGCGGATGGAGCTTGAGGCGGAGATTGAGGGAAGGGAACATACTCTCAATATAATTGACAAAATCATAGGGAAGACGGAGGTGTGCTACTGATGAAGAACGGAAAGGCTCCCACAAGGGAACAGAAGAAGATAATGAGGGCTCATGGGTTAGTGCCGGAGAATTGGCTTGTGGTCAAGAACCTCCCGGACTCTTTGGAGGTAGTGAGCCGGGTCTCCCTGAAAAAGGTTGGAGGAAAACCAAGGACAAGGGCTATATCAAAGAGCCTGTGACTGGTTGGAAAGGTAGGTTGTGATGGAAAAGTACAAGGAGAGTGATGTGGAGCTGATGTCCCTGCTCCTGAAGCTTCAGGAGGGTACAAGCCCTATCAGGATGTCAATAGGCTTTACGGACAATGACCGGATAGTCCGTCAGGGGATTGTCCTGTATCAGGCGGCTCCAAAGGTGATTGAGACCCTCATTGAGCATGGGTACACATGTGACCTGACAGAGCATGGAATGAGGGTATACAAGCTTGATGTGAGGTGAGCGGATGGAAACAAAGCAGACGAGGCTGACACCCTTTGGGATGATGGTCAGGAAAAGGCTCATAGACAAGAACATGACACAGGTGGAGCTTGCTGCTTTGCTTGGATGCAACAAGCAGTACATCCACAAGATTTTGGTCGGTGAGCGTAGTGGGAAGAAATACATTGAGGAAATATCAAGGATACTGGACATTGAGATGGCAGCATGAAGGAGGTGAGCGGATTGGCTGAAGCGTATGTCACATTGGAAGAAGCGGCGGAACTGGAAGGCGTTAAGTACAACACAATGGTCAAGAGATTATCAAGAAAGCAAGATAACTTTGAGACCAAGACCGAGAAGTCAGAGACGGGCGGAAGGGATGTGGTGCTTGTGGCAGTCTCCTCACTATCCAAACAGGCAAGGAACGCATGGAAGGAAAGGGAAAAGCTGAAATCCTTCACGGAAGGAGTTCCGGAAGGACAGGAGGCGGCAGAGCAGAAGCCGGATGTGCCATGGTATGTGAACATGGACATTGACTGGTACATTGAAAACTACAAGGAGAGATACTACAAAGCTGTGGAGCTTGGGAACGTGGTCAGGAAGTTCCTTCAGTATGACGAGGGAGACCGGACAAAGTACGCTGAAGAGTTCGCACAGAAGCACCTTGGGAAGGGGCAGAGGACTTTGTACCGATACACCAAGGCATACCTTGAGGCATCCGCATGGGCGGACAAGCTTCAGAAGGAGGACGGGGCAGGGTATGAGTTCTTCAAGGTTCTCTGCCTATGCCGGAAGCCGAAGGAGACCGGATGCTTCCCAAGCATCAAGCCGGAGGTCAAGCAGGTCATCAAAAATATATGGTTCAATGAGGACTTTGCCCGGAACCAAGGCACCCGTGAGATGCTCTATGAGAAGCTGACAGCCATTGCCAACATCAACCTGACAGCCGGGATGCCGGAATGGGAGAAGATACCGTCCTATCAGACGGTGGTGAGGTATATCAATTACCTCATGGAGGATGAGAACATGAGGAACGCCTACTTCCTTGCATCCCGTGGCACCCGTGAATACAAAAACAAGGTCATGGTGAAGGGGAGCCGGGATACCAAAGGGCTTCAGGTGATGCAGATAGTCATGGGTGATGAGCATACCTTTGACTGTTGGGTGAGCTATAAGCAGCCCAATGGCAAGGTCATAGCAATCAAGCCGCACTTGGCGGCATGGGTGGACATGCGGAGCAGGGTCATCATGGGTGATGTCCTCTGCAAGGATGCCAACTCCGACATCCTGAAGCAGAGCCTCCTCAAAATGATTTATTCAGAGCCGGGAGGGGTTCCGGAGTACCTCTACATAGACAATGGCAAGGACTATACAGCCAAGACCATGACGGGAAGAGACCGGAATGACCGGAGCGGCTTGAACTTTGACAACGAGACACAGGGCTTCTACAAGAGCATAGGCATCAAGGATGACCACCGGGCACTGCCCTATGAGCCATGGAGCAAGGGTCAGATAGAGAGGTTCTTCCGTACCGTCTGCAATAAGTTCACCCGTTGGATGAAGTCCTACACGGGAACGCTGACGGGCTCCAAGACCTCTGACAAGGTGGAGAAGGACATCAAGCGGATGCTTGAGAGGGGAGAGCTCCTGACACTGGAAGAGTTCTATGAGAAGTGGCATGAGTGGCTCACAACGGTCTACATGCACACGGAGCACTCCGGGCTCAAGAAGATGGGGGAGACCTACAAAAAGCCCTATGACTGCTTTATGAATGAGGACAGGTACTTCAAGGCGGCACCGCCTAAGAGCTATGCAACCATGCTGATGATGAAGTCAGAAAACGTGCTTGTCCGCAACATAGGCATCACCAAGTGGGGATATGAGTACCGCTCTGATGAGCTGTGTGACTATATCGGGCGGAAGGTTGACATCAAGTATGACCCGGATGACATGGCTGT
>DKVI01000057.1:0-11985 GCA_002491115.1 Lachnospiraceae bacterium UBA7182
TTAATTTAAGCGTCAGAGCTGGTTGAGAGCAGCGTGCCTTGAAAGGGAAGGAGGTTTATGGTAACATAAAACATATCTTTTAAATTTGACAAACAGAACGAGATTAGAAAAAATGAATTTATGAAAGCGGGGAAGAAAAGGAATGAGTGAAAGAGAAAAATTGCTTCAATTGGTGGACGCAGTACCGGATTATAAATTGTGTTATGCTATAACCTATTTACAAGGATTGACAGATGGCGGCAAAGCAGAACTCAATAAAGAAACATTAGAAGCTTTTGAAGAGGCCGAAAGAATAAGTAAAGACCCAAATGTTAAAAGTTATACAGATGTAAAAGAAATGTTCAGAGAGATTTTAGCAGATGAAACTTAAAGTAAAGTATTCCGGTAAATTCAAAAAAGGGTTAAAGTTAGCGGCGAAAAGAGGCTTGGATTTATCTTTGCTGGAAAATGTTGTTGAAAAATTAAAAAACAGGATCCCGTTAGAAGAAAAATACAAAGATCATCCGCTTAAAGGTAAAATGTCAAAATATAGGGAATGCCATATTCAACCGGATTGGTTGTTAGTATATCTTATAGAGGAGGATATATTGGTTTTAACGCTAATTGATACCGGAACTCATGCCGATCTATTCAACGAATAAAATACATACCAATTATACAGGTGCGGTGTTAAGAAATAAAAATTTTGGAAATAAAAGATGGAGATACATTGCAACTGGAGATTACTGAGAATAGTGATAGGATTGTCGGCTTGAAAACCCATTACGGAAAAAATTTGACAAACAGAAACTGGTATATTACACTAATATAGTTATGAAAATTTCTGCCTGTGTCAACCAGACGTCCTGCCTGCATAAACTGCGTGCAGGCAGGCCATTGGACTGTGGCTGCACAGGTAAAAAATAGACCAGGAGGCACACAAAATGAAACATAATTTCCGGAAGATAGAAGGAAAGTGGCAAAAGAAATGGGAAAACGCCGGAATCTTTAAAGCGGTTGACGGAAGCGACAAGCCGAAATTCTACGGTCTGGTGGAATTTCCCTACCCCAGCGGAGCCGGTATGCATGTGGGGCATATCAAGGCCTATTCCAGCCTGGAAGTCATCTCCAGAAAGCGCAGGATGGAAGGATATAATGTTCTGTTCCCCATTGGGTTTGACGCGTTCGGGCTTCCCACGGAGAACTATGCCATTAAGACAGGAACCCATCCCAGGGTAATCACGGACGAGAATATTGCAAAATTTACCAACCAGCTTAAGAAAGTAGGTTTTTCTTTTGACTGGGACAGAGTCATCGACACGACGGATGAAGACTATTATAAATGGACCCAGTGGATCTTTTTAAAGCTGTTTGAGCACGGACTGGTGTTCAGGAGCAAGGCTTTGGTCAATTACTGCCCCTCCTGCAAAGTGGTGCTTTCCAATGAGGACAGCCAGGGAGGCAAATGTGATATCTGCCACAGTGATGTGGTGCAGAAGTCCAAAGACGTATGGTATCTGCGCATCACCGAGTATGCGGACAAGCTGCTGGAAGGGCTGGAGCATGTGGATTATCCGGCGAACGTAAAGCAGCAGCAGGTGAACTGGATCGGCAAATCCACCGGCGCGTTTGTGAATTTCACGCTGGAGGGGCTTAATGAGCAGATGGAGATCTATACGACCAGGCCGGATACCCTTTTCGGCGTTACCTTTATGGTCATCGCGCCGGAACATCCTCTGATCGACAAATATGCGGACCGCATCAAAAATATGGACGCCATTGAGGCTTACAGAAGCGAGTGCGCGAAGAAAACGGAGTTTGAGAGAACCCAGCTTGTGAAAGACAAGACGGGTGTAAAAATAGACGGGATTGAAGCAGTGAATCCCATCACCGGAAACAAGATTCCGGTATTTATCGCGGACTATGTTATGATGGGCTATGGTACCGGCGCGATCATGGGCGTGCCGGCTCATGACCAGCGCGACTATGAGTTTGCGAAGAAATTCGGGGCGGATATTATTGAAGTCATCAAAGGCGGAGATATCTCGGTGGAAGCGTACAGCGGCGACGGGGAGATGGTAAACTCCGGTTTCCTCAACGGCTATACCAATAAGAAAGAATCCATCGCCCGTATGCTGGAAGAGATCGAGAAAATGGGCATCGGCCATGCAGGCGTGCAGTTTAAGATGAAGGACTGGGCGTTCAACCGTCAGAGATACTGGGGAGAGCCGATTCCGATCATTCACTGCGAGGACTGCGGCGTTGTTCCCGTACCCTATGAGGAGCTGCCGCTGCGTCTGCCGAAAGTAGAGAATTTTGAGCCGGGCGCCGAGGGAGAATCCCCGCTGGCGAAGATTGAGTCTTTTGTGAATTGCACCTGCCCCAAATGCGGCAAAAAGGCAAGGCGCGAGACGGATACCATGCCCCAGTGGGCGGGTTCCTCCTGGTATTTCCTGCGGTATATTGACCCCCACAACGATCAGGCGCTGGCAGATCCGGAGAAATTAAAATACTGGATGCCGGTAGACTGGTATAACGGCGGTATGGAACATGTGACCAGGCATGTGATTTATTCCCGTTTCTGGCATCATTTCCTTTATGATATCGGTGTGGTCAATACGCCGGAACCTTATGCGAAGCGTTCGATTCAGGGACTGATCCTGGGGCCGGACGGCGATAAGATGAGCAAATCCAAAGGGAACGTGGTGGATCCTCTGGACATTGTGGAAGATTACGGCGCAGATACGCTGCGTACTTATGTATTGTTTATGGGCGACTACAGCGCGGCGACGCCGTGGAACGATAATTCCGTAAAAGGATGTAAGCGCTTTCTGGAGCGTGTGTCCGGTTTTACGGATATGATTTCCGAAGATAAAGAAACCAGGAAGCTGGAGACCGCTTTCCACAAGACGATCAAAAAAGTATCTTCCGATCTGGAAGAGATGAAATTTAATACGGCAATCGCTGCTCTGATGACGCTGACCAATGACATCTACGGTCTTGGTAAAGTCAGCAAGGAACAGGTGCAGACATTTGCAAAATTACTTTGTCCCATCGCGCCCCATGTGTGCGAAGAGATCTGGGAAGTGACCGGCGGAGAAGGCTTTTTGTCCTTGCAGCCCTGGCCGCAGTATGATGAGAGCAAGACCGTGGATGCTCAGACCGAGATCGGCGTGCAGATCAACGGAAAGCTCAGAGGGACCGTTGTCATTCCTACCAATGCGGAAAAAGAAGAAGTATTTGCCATTGCCAGGGCGGACGCAAGGATTGCTTCCCTCACCGAAGGCAAGACTTTTGTGAAAGAAATCTATGTACCCGGCAGGGTGGTGAACTTTGTGGTGAAATAAACAAAAAAACTTGCTATTTGCTCCATACTTTAGTATAATTCTGACATAAGGGTGAAAACACGAAAAAACGCCCTATTAATGTATTGGAGGAAATGCTATGAACGTTTACACAACAGACAGTATCCGCAACGTGGTTCTTTTAGGACATGGCGGGAGCGGCAAGACCAGCCTGGTCGAAGCGATGGCGTATGTATCCGGCCTGACCGGACGGATCGGAAAGGTTACGGATGGAACCACCATCAGCGATTATGATAAGGAAGAGATCAAACGCAAGTTTTCCATCAATACTTCAGTCGTACCGATTATTTGGAAAGATACAAAGATCAATGTTTTAGATACACCTGGCTTTTTTGATTTTGTAGGTGAGGTGGAAGAAGCGGTGGCGGCAGCCGATGCGGCGATCATCGTGGTATCCGGTAAGGCAGGAGTGGAAGTCGGAGCGGAGAAAGCATGGGAGCTGTGTGAAAAATACAAACTGCCCCGTATGTTTTTCGTGTCCGATATGGATGTGGATAACGCTTCCTTCCGTGAAGTAGTAGAGAATTTAACAGAGATGTACGGCAAGAAGATCGCACCGTTCTATCAGCCGATCCGCGAAAACGAGAAGTTCGTAGGCTATATCAATGTTATGAAGATGGCAGGCCGGCGCTTCACGAAGAACGGAGAGCATGAGGACTGCGAGATACCGGAGTACAGCCGTGCCAACCTGGATATCTACAGGGAAGCCATGATGGACGCGGTGGCTGAGACCAGCGAAGAATTTATGGAGAGATATTTTGCGGGGGACGAGTTTTCCGTCGGTGAGATCCGTTCAGCCATGAAGATGAATGTGGAAGACGGAAGCATCGTCCCGGTTTCCATGGGATCCAGTACAGAGATTCACAATATCCATAATCTGATGAACGATATTGTGGAACTGTTCCCGTCTCCGGACAAAAAAGCATGTGCAGGCATCAACGCAAAGACCAATGAGATCTTCCAGGCGGATTATAATTTCTCCAAAGCAAAATCCGCTTATGTATTCAAGACCATTGCGGATCCGTTTATCGGAAAATATTCTTTGATTAAAGTATGCTCCGGTGTGATCAAGTCCGATGATGTGCTGTACAATGCCACCTCCGAGTCAGAGGAAAAGTTAAGCAAACTTTATGTAGTCCGTGGCAATAAGCCGATTGAGGTGCCTGAATTGCATGCAGGTGATATCGGCGCGATCGGAAAAGCAAGCTGCAAGACCTGTGATACTTTGTCCACAAAGGCGACACCTGTGATTTATGGAAAGACTGAGATTTCCAAACCTTATACTTATATGGCATATCAGGCAAAGAAGAAGGGTGATGAGGACAAGATCTCCCAGGCCCTTGCAAAAATGATGGATGAAGACCTGACCATCAAGGCGGTAAATGATGCGGAGAACCGTCAGACGCTTCTCTACGGTATGGGTGACCAGCATCTGTCCGTAATCACCAGTATTCTTGCCGAGAAATATAAAGTGGAGATTGAGCTGACCAAGCCAAAGGTTGCTTTCAGAGAGACACTTCGGAAGAAATCCGACGTGGAATATAAATATAAGAAACAGACCGGCGGTCACGGGCAGTACGGACATGTAAAGATGACTTTTGAACCGTCCGGCGACCTGGAGACGGCGTATGTATTTGATCAGATGGTAGTGGGCGGCGCGGTGCCGAAGAACTACTTCCCGGCAGTGGAAAAAGGTATCCAGGAATCTGTCCTGAAAGGACCTCTGGCCGGATATCCGGTTGTGGGCGTAAAGGCAGTGCTTTACGATGGTTCCTACCATCCGGTAGACTCTTCTGAGATGGCATTCAAGACTGCGGCTGTCCAGGCGTTTAAAAAAGGCTTTATGGAGGCATCCCCGATTCTCCTGGAGCCGATCGTTACCATGACTGTGCTGGTTCCGGATAAATATACCGGCGATGTGATGGGTGATCTGAACAAGAGAAGAGGCCGTGTGCTGGGTATGAATCCGGCAGGTGCGGGCAAGACGGAAGTCGTTGCGGACGTACCGATGATGGAGATCTTCGGCTATAACACAGATCTTCGCTCCATGACCGGAGGCAGCGGCATATTCTCCTATGAATTTGCCCGGTATGAGCAGACACCGTCCGACGTACAGGAAAAAGAAGTTGCGGCAAGAGCGGCTGAAGCATAAGAACAGGATCAGGGACTGGCTGAATGCCCAGTCCCTTTTTCAGGCATGGAATATAAAGATTCTGTTAAAATGAGGGAAGTTTTATGAAGAAGTATATAAAGATATGTGTCAAAAGGGCGTGGCTTTTGCTTCGATGGCTCATACTGGCCGGCGGCATGGGAATCCTTTTGGGTCTTGTGGGCGGCCTGTTTGGAAAAAGCGTCACATGGGTGACCGGTTTCCGGAATACGCACCCGTGGATGCTGTACCTGCTTCCGCTGGCGGGCCTTGTGATTGTGGGCATGGATCGTCTGAATCCTTATAAAGGAGGAACGAATCGGGTACTGGAAAGTATCCAGTCTCATGCGTATATACCCCTTCGCATGGCGCCGTTGATCGTGCTGTCCACGGTTCTGACCCACGCCTGCGGCGGCTCTGCCGGCAGAGAGGGCGCGGCACTGCAGTTAGGGGGGAGCCTGGGCGGTACTGCGGGAAAATGGATGAAATTTGACGAGTATGACCACAGGCTTATGATTATGTGCGGGATGAGCGCAGGTTTTGCGGCGCTGTTCGGGACACCCCTGACAGCGACCGTATTTGCTATGGAAGTCATAAGCGTGGGGATGATGCAGTATGCCGCTTTGGTTCCCTGCTCGGTGGCGGCTTTGACGGCGAAGCAGACAGCAGAGCTGATCGGCGCTTACGGCGAGCATTTTTTGATAGAGCAAAAAGTGGCATTCGACCTGAAAAACGCGGTGCTGGTGGTTTTACTGGCGTTTTTATGTGCGGCAGTCAGCATTCTGTTTTGTGCGGCGCTGCATCATACAGAGCATCTGTATAAAAAATATATCCCGGATGAGAGAGTACGGATTGTTGCGGGCGCCTGCCTGATTGTTTTTATGGCCAGGCTTCTGGGGACGACCGATTACATGGGGGCGGGCATGCATATGATTGAACTGGCCATGGCCGGGAAAGTGGCTGCCGCTGCGTTTCTCCTTAAGATGGTATTTACCGCCGTTACGCTTGGAAGCGGATTCCGCGGGGGCGAAATTGTGCCGACGCTGTTTGTAGGAGCGGCCTTTGGCTGTCTGTTTGGTCAGATCACAGGGCTTTCGGCGCCTCTTGCGGCCGCCTGCGGGATGGCTGCCGTATTCTGCGGTGTCACCAACTGTCCGATTTCCTCTCTCCTTTTAAGTTTTGAGCTGTTCGGCTTTGAATGCATGCCCTTTTTTCTTCTTTCTGTCAGCATCAGTTACCTGGAATCCGGCTATTACGGCCTGTATCACAGCCAGAAGATTCTGTATTCCAAGACGAAATTACAATATATCAATACACATGCAAAAGAGTGACAGGCATCTGTCACTCTTTTGCAGGGCAGGTTTATGTCAGTTGTCTTCTTCCGCAAATTGATTGCTCGTATATACGGTACGTTTTCTTGCCATCTCGTCACTTTCCAGATATTCGTCGTAAGTGGTGATCTTGTCGATGATGGAGCCTCCTGGCAGGATCTCTATGATCCGGTTGGCTGTGGTCTGCACGATCTGATGATCCCGGGAAGAGAATAAAAGCACGCCCGGGAATTTGATCAGGCCGTTGTTCAAAGCCGTGATGGATTCCATATCCAGATGGTCCGTGGGCTCGTCTAACAGGAGCACGTTGGCGCCGGAGATCATCAGTTTGCTCAGCATACAGCGAACCTTTTCGCCTCCGGACAGGACACGGACTTTTTTCACGCCGTCTTCTCCGGCGAACAGCATACGTCCCAGGAATCCGCGGACGTAGGTCACGTCTTTGATTTCCGAATATTGTGTCAGCCAGTCCACAATAATGTCGTCGTTGTCAAATTCGGCGGAATTATCTTTGGGGAAATAAGCCTGGGAGGTGGTTACGCCCCATTTGTAAGTGCCTTCGTCCGGTTCCAGCTCGCCCATGAGAATCTGAAAGAGGGTGGTCTTGGCGAACTCGTTGCTTCCCACAAAAGCGATTTTGTCGTCGTGTCCCATAATGAAGGATACGTTGTCCAGCACTTTTACGCCGTCGATGGTCTTGGAGATGCCTTCCACAGTCAGCACTTCGTTGCCGATCTCACGGTTGGGCCTGAAATCAATGTAAGGATATTTACGGCTGGAAGGACGGATCTCATCCAACTGGATTTTCTCCAGCGCCCGTTTACGGGAAGTCGCCTGTCTGGATTTGGAAGCGTTGGCGGAGAAACGGGAGATAAATTCCTGCAGCTCCTTGATCTTTTCTTCTTTTTTCTTGTTGGCTTCCTTCATCTGGCGGATCATAAGCTGGCTGGACTCATACCAGAAATCATAGTTGCCCGCGTAGAGCTGGATCTTGCCATAATCGATATCGGCGATGTGGGTACATACTTTATTCAGGAAATAGCGGTCATGGGAAACCACGATGACCGTGTTGTTAAAATTGATAAGAAATTCTTCCAGCCATGCGATGGCGTCCAGGTCCAGGTGGTTGGTCGGCTCGTCTAAAAGAAGGATGTCCGGGTTGCCGAACAATGCCTGCGCCAGGAGAACCTTGACTTTCTGTGCGCCGATCAGGTCTTTCATAAGCGCATAATGAAGGTCTGTTTCAATCCCCAGGCCGTTTAACAGGGTGGAGGCGTCAGATTCTGCTTCCCATCCGTCCATATCCGCAAATTCTGCTTCCAGCTCGCTGGCTTTGATGCCGTCTTCGTCGGTAAAATCTTCTTTGGCGTAGATTGCGTCTTTTTCTTTCATGATTTCATAGAGCCTTGCATTTCCCATGATGACCGTGTCCATGACCGTGTAGTCGTCATACTGGAAATGATCCTGTTTTAAGAAGGAAAGGCGCTGGCCGGGGGTGACGGCGATCTCGCCGTTGGTGGATTCCAGTTCCCCGGACAGGATCTTTAAAAAGGTGGACTTGCCCGCGCCGTTGGCACCGATCAGGCCGTAGCAGTTGCCTTCCGTAAACTTGATATTGACGTCTTCAAACAGGGCTTTTTTGCCCAGGCGAAGCGTCACATTATTTGCACTAATCATATAATCAACCTTTCTTTTTGAAAATCTCTTTCCTAAAATATACCATTATACATTGTACCTGAAAAAAATGTTTTTGCAAGTATTTTATAGATTTTCTTAAAAAGGTCTTTTGAAATTCAAGGGTTTATGGTATGATGGAAGCAGCAACGGAATTGCGGAACTTTAAAACAGCAACGGAACGGACAATGCCCGAGAAGATTTACGAACGCGTTTTTTGCGGTCGGAAATTTTCTCAGACCAGGGGGCATTGGAAGTGGAGTTGCGGAACTTTAATCAGGAGGAATTTATTACTATGAGGAAGATACTTTTTGCGGCATCAGAGTGTGTACCGTTCGTTAAGACCGGAGGACTTGCAGATGTATGCGGTGCTCTGCCGAAAGGTTTTAACAAAGACGAATGGGACGTACGAGTGGTGATCCCGAACTATACATGTATTCCTGACAAATTCAGGAACAATTTTAAGTACATTACACATTTTTATATGGGGACAGGCTCTTACAATCCGGGCGCGCATGTAGGTGTTATGACCTACGAGCTGGAAGGTGTTACCTACTATTTTATTGACAATCTTGTATACTTCGGCGGTTCCAAGCCTTACGGGGATTTCCGCACGGATATTGAGAAGTTTGCCTTTTTCTCCAAAGCGGTATTGTCGATCCTTCCGATTGTGGGCTTCAGGCCGGACCTGATCCACTGTCATGACTGGCAGACAGGTCTCATTCCGGTATATCTTAAGACCGAGTTCGCGGCAGGCGAGTTCTATCAGGGGATTAAGACGATCATGACGATCCATAACCTCAGATTCCAGGGAATCTGGGACATAGAGACCATGCAGGGACTTACAGGCCTTCCGGATTATGTGTTTACGCCGGATAAGCTGGAGTTCAAAAGAGACGCCAATATGTTAAAGGGCGGTCTGGTCTATGCGGATTATATTACGACTGTCAGCGAGACCTACGCCTATGAGATCCAGACGCCCATGTACGGCGAAGGGCTCGACGGCCTGCTCTCCGCAAGACATATGGATCTTAGGGGTATCGTTAATGGTATCGACTATGAGATCTGGAATCCGGAGACGGACGGAAAGATCGATAAGAATTATAAGCTGAAAGATTTCAAGAAGGGCAAGGCTGCGAATAAGAAGGCGCTTCAGGAAGCGCTTGGCCTTACGGTAGATGAGAACAAGATGCTGATCGGCCTGATTTCCCGTCTGACAGACCAGAAGGGACTGGACCTGATTGCGGAAGTGATGGAGCAGATCGTGGACGACAATACACAGTTTGTCGTGATCGGCACCGGCGATCAGAGATACGAGGATATGTTCCGCCATTATGCGTGGAAATATCCGGATAAAGTGTCGGCGAATATTTATTATGCGGATGAGCTGTCTCATAAGCTGTATGCGGCTGCGGACGCATTTTTGATGCCGTCTGCCTTTGAGCCCTGCGGACTGACCCAGCTGATTTCCTTCCGTTACGGAACAGTTCCGATTGTCCGTGAGACCGGAGGTCTTAAAGACACCGTGGAACCGTATAACGAATATGAAGGAAAAGGAGACGGATTTTCCTTTACAAATTACAATCCATGGGATATGATGGAAGTAATCAATTATGCGAAATATACGTATTTCGTACACCGGAAAGAGTGGGATGAGATGGTTGCAAGAGGAATGCAGAAAGATTTCTCGTGGGATGCATCCAGATACAAATATGAGGGAATCTATTCCTGGCTGATTGGCTGGTAGATTCCAAAGCAAGCGAAAGCGGCGGCTTCTTCCTCAGGGAAGAAAGCCGCCGCTGGCGTTTTGCGTATGTAAAAACTGTTTGATTGCAATAAAAAAGCTCCCGACCGGATTTGAACCGGTGACCTACGCATTACGAGTGCGTCGCTCTACCGACTGAGCCACGGAAGCCTGTGCCTGAAAGCAATATCTATTATAGCCGATGTGGCTCAGAATGTAAAGCTTTTTTTGAGAAAATTGTCACAGAATAAATCTGTGCTACAAAGTGTCTATAATTTCACTGGCGGCCAGCGCGCTGTCCCCGATGGGCACCCAGGATCTTGACAGGCGGATCAGACAGGATTCGTCGGGTGTCTGCCCCGGATATTTCAGGAAATCGCTGCTCATATCATAGAGAATACGTTCATTCAGGTTGCGTCCCTGAGTCAGAGGCAGCTTCTTTTCCAGCATATAACTGCAGTCCGTGGCCCCCCGGTCCAACAGTTCCTGCATGGTCTGCCGGAAGATTCCTGTGTGTTCCTGATCCCAGGAGGCGGTAAAAGCACATTTGCAAAGTTCTCTGGTGAAAAATGGATAATATTTAATTTCATCAAGTAACTGGATGAAATTTGCTCTGTGTACAGAAGATACAAAGCAGTCTCCCTGATGCAGAGCATTGACTACGTTGTCAGTCCAGGCCATAAAAATACCCCCTTTTAAGCCGAAACAGATACCTTTAAAACCACATAAGAATATATCTTTATTTTAGCAGAAATAGACAAAAAAAGAAAGATATTTCAATGAAAACGCACAAATTTTTGAAAGGAAAAAAGCCGGTAAAATGACGGGAAAAGTCGATTCATACATAATGTACAATCACATACATAAAAAAATATGGTATTATCATATAGTACATTATAAAAAATATTTAGGAGGGTACATATGTTTAGGGATGAATTTACGAGCGTATGCAATTCGGCGAAAGGAAAATTAAATCTTCTGAATAACAATCCTGTCGGCTATGTGATCGCAGCAGTAATGGCAGGTATTTTTATTGCATTCGGCGGATTTGTTATGCTTACGGTAGGAGGCAATTTAGGTACCACAGGTGCAGGCAAGGTTGTGATGTCGGCTTCTTTTGCGGCTGCTTTGAGCCTGGTTGTGATGGCCGGTGCGGAGTTGTTTACAGGTAACAATTTCGTGATGGCATCCGGCGCAATGGCCGGAGAAGTAAAGTGGGGCGATGCGGTGAAGCTGTGGGTTATCTGCTACGTGGGCAACCTGGTTGGTTCGCTGCTGGCAGCAGTGATCTTCCACTTTACAGGACTTGCGTCCGGAGCAGTGGGAGAAACCATTGCAACGGTAGCCGCAGCAAAGATGGGAGGCGCTCCGGTAGCACTCTTTATGAAAGCGATCTTCTGCAATATGCTGGTATGTCTGGCGGTATGGTGCGGCGCGAAGATGAAGACAGAGTCAGGGAAGCTGGTCATGATTTTCTGGTGTATCTTTGTTTTTGTAGCCTGCGGATTTGAGCACAGCGTTGCGAATATGACGATTATGGCGGCAGGGCTTCTGGATCCCAACGGCGTAGCAGGACTTAGCGTAGGCGGATATATATATAATCTGGCAATCGTTACCATTGGAAATATGGTCGGAGGTATTCTTTTCGTAGCATGGCCATATTATATGATTCAGAAAAGCAAATAGGCAGTAATACATAATTTGCAGGTGTAATTATCCCATATAACAGCAAAAAAGAGCAGA
>DKVI01000057.1:12244-16604 GCA_002491115.1 Lachnospiraceae bacterium UBA7182
TCTGCTCTTTTTTGCTGTTATATGATGAGATGGGAATTGTGCGGAAGGATTCTTTGTGGTAGAATAAGAAATCAATTTGCAGAAGAAAGGAAGTACATATCATGGCACAATTGTGGGGCGGACGTTTTACGAAGGAGACAGATCAACTGGTATACAGGTTCAATGCTTCGATATCCTTTGACCGGAGGCTTTATAAACAGGACATAGAAGGCAGTATGGCCCATGTGCGGATGCTGGCGAAACAGAACATACTGACAGAAGAAGAAAAAGACAAGATCCTCGAAGGGCTTACGGGGATACTAAAAGATGTGGAATCAGGAGAGCTTAAGATCACAGATGCTTATGAAGACATCCACAGCTTTGTGGAGTCCAATCTGATTGACCGGATCGGGGACGCGGGCAAAAAACTGCATACAGGCAGAAGCAGAAATGATCAGGTGGCGCTGGATATGCGCCTTTACACCCGGGATGAGGTTAAAAAAACAGAAGACCTTTTAAAAGACCTTTTAAAAGTAATTCTTCGGATCATGGAAGAGAATACGCAGACAATTATGCCGGGCTTTACCCATATGCAGAAAGCGCAGCCGATCACGCTGGCGCATCATATGGGGGCTTATTTCGAGATGTTTAAAAGGGACAGGCTGCGGCTTTCTGATCTGTATGAAAGGATGAATTATTGTCCGCTGGGGGCGGGTGCGCTGGCCGGGACGACCTATCCTCTTGACAGGCAGTACACGGCCGAACAGCTTGGATTTTACGGCCCTATGTTAAACAGTATGGACGCGGTATCGGACCGGGATTATCTGATCGAGTTTTTGTCGGCCATGTCCACAATCATGATGCATTTAAGCCGGTTCAGCGAGGAGATCATTACCTGGAACAGCAATGAATATCAGTTTGTGGAGATTGATGATGCGTACAGTACAGGAAGCTCCATTATGCCCCAGAAGAAGAATCCGGATATCGCGGAACTGGTGCGCGGGAAAACAGGCAGGGTTTACGGCGCGCTGATGTCCTTGCTTACGACCATGAAAGGAATCCCGCTGGCATATAATAAGGATATGCAGGAGGATAAGGAGCTTGTGTTTGACGCCATCGATACGACCAAAGGGTGTGTGGCGCTTTTTACAGGCATGTTGGATACCGTCCGTTTCTGCAGGGAGCGGATGGAGCAAAGCGCGCGGCACGGTTTTACGAACGCCACGGACGCGGCGGATTATCTGGTCAATCATGGGGTACCGTTCAGGGATGCCCATGGGATCGTAGGCAGGCTGGTGCTGTACTGCATCGAAAAAAATATCGCGCTGGACGATATGTCTCTGGAAGAATACAAAGCGATCAGCCCGGTGTTTGAGGCGGATATCTATGAAGCGATTTCCATGGAAACCTGCGTGAACAAAAGGCTGACAGTCGGAGCGCCTGGAAAAGAGGCAATGGAAAAGGTGATTGCAGTCTGCAAAGCATATTTGAACGAGCAGACAGTTTAAGTGAAAAGAAAAGGGTTGCATTTTTGAGAAAAATCCTGTAATATTGCATGAGGAATACAAATGTATGCGTACTGCGGACATTGCATTCCGGATAAAGAAATTAAAGAAACTTTAAAACAACAAAACTTTTTAAGAGGAGTAAAACATGAGTGAAAAACTAAGAGTAGGTATCCTTGGCGGTACCGGTATGGTAGGACAGAGATTTATTTCGTTATTGGAGAACCATCCCTGGTTTGAGGTGGTGACGATTGCGGCCAGCGGGCGCTCTGCGGGAAAGACATATGAGGAAGCAGTGGGCGGACGCTGGAAGATGGATACGCCCATGCCCGAGGCGGTAAAAAAAATCGTGGTCATGAACGTAAACGAAGTGGAAAAAGTGGCAGCCGGCGTGGATTTTGTATTCAGTGCCGTGGATATGTCCAAAGACGAAATCAAGGCCATTGAGGAATCTTATGCAAAGACCGAGACGCCGGTAGTCTCCAATAACAGCGCCCACCGCTGGACGCCGGATGTGCCGATGGTGATTCCAGAGATCAATCCGGAGCATTTTGCGGTCATCGAATCCCAGAAAAAACGTCTGGGAACGACAAGAGGCTTTATCGCGGTAAAACCCAACTGTTCGATTCAGAGCTATGCGCCGGTCCTTACGGCATGGAAAGAGTTCGAGCCGTATGAAGTGGTGGCGACGACTTATCAGGCGATCTCCGGCGCGGGCAAAACCTTCAAAGACTGGCCGGAAATGGTGGAAAATGTCATTCCCTATATCGGCGGCGAAGAGGAAAAGTCCGAGCAGGAACCTTTGCGGATCTGGGGCCATATAGAAGACGGTGTGATCGTAAAAGCCCAGGAGCCCAGGATTACCTGCCAGTGCATCCGTGTTCCTGTGCTGAACGGACACACGGCGGCCGTATTTGTGAAATTCCGTAAAAAAGCCACAAAAGAGCAGCTTCTTAAGTGTCTGGCGGATTTCAGAGGTTTCCCCCAGGAAGCGGGACTTCCCAGCGCGCCGAAGCAGTTTATCCGTTATATGAAGGAAGACAACCGGCCCCAGGTGAAACTGGATGTGGATTATGAGAAAGGAATGGGAGTTTCCGTAGGACGTCTGCGCGAAGACACTGTGTATGACTGGAAATTCGTGGGGCTTTCCCATAATACGGTGCGCGGCGCGGCAGGCGGTGCGGTACTCTGCGCGGAAGCGCTGAAAGCGAAAGGATATATTACAAAGAAATAATGCTTGACATCTGTCTGTAAATGAGGTAGGATAGAAACAGGGAATCGAACAGAAGTTCGTATTGTGCATCTGAAAAGGAAGCTGTAAAGGAGAATTTTTATGGGCAGAGATGATAAAGTGTCGGCAAAAGAAGAGAAGATGAAAGCGCTGGAGGCAGCGCTTGGACAGATTGAGAAGCAGTACGGGAAAGGATCCGTCATGAAGCTGGGCGATACGTCCCATATGCAGGTGGAGACCATCCCGACTGGTTCTCTGAGCCTGGACATTGCTCTGGGTGCAGGCGGCGTGCCGAAGGGACGCGTGGTGGAGATCTATGGTCCGGAGTCCAGCGGTAAGACGACGGTGGCGTTACATATGGTAGCGGAAGTGCAGAAAAGAGGCGGTATTGCAGGCTTCATTGACGCGGAACACGCGCTGGATCCGGTTTACGCCAGAAATATCGGCGTGGATATTGACAACCTCTATATATCACAGCCGGATAACGGCGAGCAGGCGCTTGAGATTACGGAGACAATGGTCCGTTCCGGCGCGGTGGATATTGTGATTGTGGACTCTGTGGCCGCTCTGGTTCCCAAGGCGGAGATCGACGGCGATATGGGGGATTCCCATGTGGGTCTTCATGCAAGGCTGATGTCCCAGGCACTGCGGAAGCTGACGGCAGTGATCAGCAAGACGAACTGTGTCGTGATCTTTATCAATCAGTTGAGAGAGAAAGTCGGTGTCATGTTCGGCAATCCCGAGACTACGACCGGCGGCCGCGCGCTGAAATTTTATTCTTCCGTCCGTCTGGATGTCCGACGCATTGAGGCACTTAAGCAGGGCGGCGAGGTGATCGGTAATCGTACCCGGGTGAAAGTCGTCAAGAATAAAATTGCTCCGCCTTTCAGAGAAGCGGAATTTGACATTATGTTCGGGCAGGGAATTTCCACGGCGGGCGATATTCTGGATCTGGCAGCCAATTGCAATGTAGTGGTAAAGAGCGGTTCCTGGTATGCTTATAATGATGCCAAGATCGGGCAGGGACGTGAGAATGCCAAACAATTTCTCAGGGACAACCCGGATATATGTCAGGAGATAGAGACGAAGGTCAGAGAACATTATGGATTATCAGGAGCACAGCCGTCCGTACCGGCAGAGTCGGACACAACAGGGCCGGCCGGACCAGAACCGGCAGGAACCTCAGAATTCCCAGTTGAAGAAAGCGAAGATTAAAGCGCTTCGTCTGCTGGAGCGTATGGACCGAACAGAGTCTCAGCTTCGGGGGAAACTCCTGGATGCGGAGTTTTCCCCTGAGATCACGGAGCAGGCCATAGCATATGTAAAAAGTTTTGGTTATCTGGATGACGAGCGTTATGTGCGCAATTATATTGAATATCGGAGTCAGAGCAAAAGCCGCCGACAGTTAGAACAGGAATTACAGTTCAGAAAAGGCGTTTCGCGGGAACTGATCCAGAAGATTTATGAGGAAATGGAACCTTCGGATGAAAGGTCAATTATCCGGCACCACCTTGATAAAAAGCATTATGATCCGGAAACATGCGATGAGAAGCAGCGTCAAAAACTGATTGCGTCGCTCCTGCGCAAAGGTTTCAAAATGGCAGATATCCTGTCCGTTTTAAACCAGCACTGACGCATAAAAAAT
>DKVI01000105.1 GCA_002491115.1 Lachnospiraceae bacterium UBA7182
CTTTTGACACCCACATCATTATATTGAAAAACTTCCGATCGGAAGTTACACACTTCGCGAGGCAAGCGCCCCCAGTGGATATAAGAAAGCGAAAAATAAAAAATTTGAGGTAAAAGATACAGCTGATATTCAGACTGTGGAGATGGTAAATACAAAGAAATCTTCCGGAAGTAAAGATTCATCTAAAACGTCTTCCAGTAGCAGCAGCAGGTCTTCTTCATCTGCTTCTACAGAAAATACGCCTTCTGCCGGCGCGGATTCTCCCGTTTCTGATGTGGCGTCACTTGGCGGCGTAGTGCAGACAGGAGATGACGACCATATGGAAGTGTGGATATTTCTGGCATTATGGGCGTTTTGGGGAATGAGAACCAATATTTTCGCTTTTTTAAAGAGACGGGAACAGGATGTGTAATAAAATAACAGACAAAAAGCGAAAAACAGTTTTAAAATAATAAAAAAGGGAGAGAGTATGAAGAAAAGATATAGCAGAATAATTGCGTGGCTGTTGTCTGTAATGCTGTGTTTGTGCGATGTTTTGCCGACATTTGCTACAGAGGCGGAAGAAACTAATGGGAGTGAACTTATTCTGATCGAAGAAGACGAACTGGAACATGTTTATCAGTTCGGCGATGCGCCGACAGAAAGGGGAGCTATCGTCTACGCAGGCGAAGGAAACAGCACGGACGGGATAGAGGATTACCTGTATGCGCAGATGAAAGAACGTAATCCTAAAATCGATATTTCCGATTATGGAATTAAATATGACACTGCCGGGATCGATTTGTTGAGAAATATTTTCAGCGGCGTGCTGAATGAGCATCCGGATCTTTATTTTGTCGGGAAAAAATACAGCTATAGTCGTACTGACCAGGCCATTGTTCAGGTTATGTTTACTTATAATGATTCTCTTAAAGAGGAAGACTTCCAGACGGGGGTGGACAAAGCGCTGGCAGCGGTGAATGAGGGAATGAGCCCTCTGGAAAAAGCAATCGTACTGCACGACTATCTGGCTGTGAACTGTGAGTATGATAAAGAACGACTGGCAGACGGAACAATACCGGATACTTCTTATACTGCATATGGTGTACTTGTTGACAGGATAGCAGTCTGCGAGGGCTATGCGCTTGCTTATAAATATTTGCTGAACCAGGCAGGGATTAACTGCTATATGGTTACAAGTACTACAATGAAGCATGGATGGAACCTGATTGAGCTGGACGGAGAATATTATCATGTAGACGTCACCTGGGATGACCCCACCTGGGATCTGGTCGGCAGAGCCTGCCATTCGTATATGTTCCGCAGTGATGATACCTTTAAAGCGATGGAACATGAAGACTGGTCTGTGACAAAGGGCAGTTATGCGGTAGATTACGAAGCCACAAGTACACGATATGACAATGCTTTTTGGATCGATTCTACGGCTCCGCTGGTACTGGCAGAAGGCAGCTGTTACTATGTTTCTTCAGACAGGACAATTAAAAAAGCTTCCCTCACAGAATTTACAGAAGTCGGTGAGAAAGTTTGTGATATTGGGATTTGGAAGACATGGGATGACAACGGTTCCTGGCAAGGGACATATTCGGGATTGTTCCTGAACGACGGACGTCTGTATTACAATGATCCGACTTCTATCTGCAGTATTTCTCTGGACGGCAGAGACAAACGTACAGAATTTACAGCCGATACTTCTAATGGGTACATTTATGGAAGTGCGTATTATCAGGGAAAGGTATGGTATTCTCTTCATCAGACCCCGAATCCGGAACAAAAAGAGACGGTATTGGATTCTGGCATCGACTTTGAATCTGATCTGCCACCGGTTATTCCTGTGGAACAGATTTTGCTGGATAAAACTTCTCTGACATTGGCCGAAGGAGATACAGTGATCCTGCAGGCGTCGGTTCTTCCGGCTGATGCCGCAGAGCGTGCAGTTATATGGTCCAGCAGTGATGAGCAAACTGCAACGGTGGAAGCAGGGACAGTGACTGCCGTTGCGGCGGGAGACTGCACAATTACAGCATCCGCAGGAGGGAAGAGCGCTGTTTGTAACGTAGTGGTAAGTAAACAGGAAACGCCGGCAGAAGAACCGAAGACGATTCAAATAGGGGAAACGGTTACACTGGAAGGTGACGGGCCATGGACTTTTTACTTTACCCCGGAAGAAGACGGGGAATATTTTCTGTATGAAATAGAATCGGAAGAAGTGATCTATGGAGACTGTTATCGGTTATCAGATGATGAATTTATTTCCGAATATTTAGACATGTATCCATTGACTGCCGGTGAAACTTATTATATTGAAATTGGATTATGGGGCGGTTCACAGGGCGATTCGCTTAAAATGGCGAAAAGAGTTAAGAATGTAATAGAAGTAGGGGAGACTGTCAGACTGGAAGGCCCTGCTCCGAACTGGCGTTATTATTTTACTCCTTCGGAAGACGGCAATTACTATTATGAATACAGTGGTTCTGTAGATGCATGCTGGTATAGGGTAAGCGCGGAAGATAAGCTTCATCGGATGGGATACGACAACGGGTATGACCTGGCTGCCGGAACAGAATACTGTCTTATGATGGATCAGTATGATTCTTCCAGAAACAGTGTTTTCAAGGTCGTTAAAAATCAAAAATATGAAATAACACCAGGGGATACCATTGAACTGGGAGATATATACGCGGGAAGATGTTATTATTTTACCGTCGCCGAAAACGGAGTTTATAATTTTGAATCAGACAGCACAGAGCTGAATGTCGTGGATGTATTATGGTATAAAGTATCGAACGGTGAGCGAACACGTCTGAGCAGCGTAGAAGGAATTTGCGAACTGGAAGCTGAAACGGAATATTGTGTTTGTTTCGGGTCGGGTATGGAAGGCCATTCAGTTCGGCTTGTGATGAATGAAAAACTTTCTCCTGTCAGACGAATGGTAGCGGAGCGGACAGAAGAAATTACTGCAGGAGGATCCAGGTATTTTCGGCTGGATTTTGACCCTGAGAAGATTTACTATCTTGGATTGCCTTCGAACTGGTGCGATTTTGATGAAGAGGAATGCAGTATCTGGAAATACAGCGAGTATCTGGATTACTGGAATACGGTTATACATGAGGGTATCTGCTGGTTTGTTTTAAAGAATTATGATGCTGGTCCGGCTTATCTGTTAATCAACTCAGCGCCTGAAGACGCAGCTATATATTTGACAGAGTCACCCTCTTTTTCGGAAACAATGACAGATTGGTCTGGTTCGCTGACGCTTTTAGCAGGAGAACAAAAATACCTGACGCTTGCCGGAAAAACGGCGCCGGGAGATTATCTGGTTTCGCTGGATAGTCAGACCGACTGGAATGTTATTTCTAAAAAAGACTTTTCATATGAGGAAGCGACGCTTGAAGGACAGGATTATTTTGTGCTGTCAGATAAAGGCCGGGAAGGAAGCGTTACATTTTATCTTGAAAATACCGGACAGGAAGACGTAGAGCTGTCTCTGAGCAGAGAGACGGAATTTAAACCGACGGTTATAACAGCCGGAGCTGAATACAAGAATCCGTCCCGCTATCTTTCTTTCACATCGCCGAATACAGGATTTTATAAGATTGCTCAGCGTCAGTATGCTTTGCGGTGGATCTATAAAAAATCAGATAATTCTGCGGTAAAATATGCGCCAGATGATGAATACATATCCTTGGAAGGCGGAGCAGAATACCTGCTTTGTTGGAGCGGGGACATATTTTCCATTATGGAAGAGAAGCCGGACATAGTAGAAGCATCCGGTAAAGCGCTGGAAATGGAAGCAGACACATATTATGCCTTCACCCCTTCAGAAACTGGTGTTTATGTAGCGGATCCGAATCCCAACAAAGTGACTTGCTGGTGCGGATGCGAGGAAGGAAAGTGGACGCGGGATGAAGACACGGGGCATTTTGGACATCAGATGGAAGCGGGAAAAGTCTATTATATCAAGCCTGTCAGTGATGATGTCAGAATTTCCTTAAAAAGAAACATAACCATTCTGGATTATGACTATTACAATGCATTTATAGCATCCGGCGGTGCGGTGTCCATGGATGGTACAATTACCGATGGCAATGCGGGATGGTCGTTAAAATCTGTTGCCTGCGTGTTATATGATTTCATTAAAGACGGCATTGCTGACCTGAGTAAACTTGCCGGAGGAAATCAGTATTGGAAAACGGATAATGAAGGCAGTTTTAAAGTCGATAAAATTTACGGCTTGAAAGATCCGAAAACTCAGATGGAGAATCCGGATGATATAAAAGATAAAGATGTGCTTCTGGTAGAATACCGGCCGGAGATTGTATGGGTGCAGTCGATTGATCTGAAAGCTGATAAGACGTCGCTAAAAACGGGAGAATCCATACAGATTGAAGCGAAGCTTGATAAAGGACAGGATAAATATGACTTTACTGCCGTACCTGTGCTTAGATGGGAATCATCTGATAATACGGTAGCGGCTGTGGATGAGAATGGAAAAGTGACAGCCAATCAGGCAGGAAATGCCACGATTACCGTATATGCGGACGAAGCGTTGCGAAAGCAGGAAGGGTTAAGCAATATTGTTAAAGCATCCATAGACTTTTCTGTTACAGGAGATGCTGAACCAGATACGACAACTTGTACCATAACTTTTGACCTTCAGGGAAGGGGGACAGCTCTTCCAGAATACGCGCAATATACAGGAATTGAAAAAGGCAGCACAGTCAGAAAACCGGCTGATCCTGAAGCTGACGGTTATGCATTCACCGGCTGGCATAAAGAAGCATCCTGCCAGAATCTGTGGGATTTTGAAAAAGATACCGTGGAAGCAGATATGACTTTGTATGCAGGCTGGGTCAGCGAAAGTGATTATGAAGGTGTGCTTCCGGGAGATGCTCCGGCGATCGGGAATCGCGACGGGATCTGGATTGCAGCCATCAAAGACCAGATGTATACAGGAAAAGCCATAAAGCCAAAGGTACATGTATACAGCCAGGAACAACGCCTGAAAGAAGGCTGGGACTATACACTTACTTATAAAAATAATATAAAAGTTTCCGCTTCAAAGGCTCCGCAGGTTATAGTAAAATGTAAAGGAAATTATACAGGTACATACAAGGCTTCTTTTAAGATTGTCAGAACCGGATTGAATGAAAGCCATCTGCTTTATGCGCCTGTATATCCAAAAGGAAAAGCATATACGCCTGTTATTGTAAAGGACAATATTTTGCTGAAAGCAAATACGGATTATACAGTAACATATGAGAATAATGAGACACATGCAGTATCGAAAAAGGCTCCTGTTAAAATGGGCAGCTATACCATGCATGTCAAAGGAAAGGGAAGTTGTGAAGGTGAGTTTAGTGTTCCCTGTACGGTGACGGATAAAGACGGCACCACCAGCATCACAAAAGTTAAGGTTTCCATACCGGCAATGGTCTACAGAGGAGACATGCCAAAGCCGCTCTTGCGTTTAAAAGATGATATTCTGCAAGAAGGAACAGACTATACCGTCACGTATGCCAATACAAATGCCAAAGGTACGGCGACCGCTGTTTTCATAGGACAGGGAGCATATACCGGGGTTTTGAAAAAGACTTTTAAAGTAAAAGCAGCATCAATAGCTTCTATCCCTTACGAAGACATTACCGTGTCAGAGAGTGCCGTTTATAAAAAAGGCGGGGCGAAACCGGACATTACTGTCACCATGGATGGAGTCAAACTGACGATGGGCGTAGATTATACGGTCAGTTATAAAAACAATAAAAAAGTCGGCAGGAAGGCGACCGTCACGATCACGGGTAAAGGTAATTACAGCGGAAAGGTGCGCAGGGAATTCCAGGTTGTGGCGGAATAAATACCATTGGAACGTGATATGAAACAAAAATTATCGGGCATTCCCATCTGCCTTATGGCAGTACTTCTGCCTCTGGCAGTGCATCTTACAATACAGAAAACAGATTTTACAGAGTATCCCTGGTTTCCGAATCAGGAGTACTGGGCAGACGCATTTCTAACTGTCAGAAGCCGGCTGATTCTTGTGCTGGCTTCTGGCATGGCAGTGATTCTTCTGTACTCCATGCTCAAAAAGAAAATCAGGCGGCCGGGGAGAGAATTTCTGTTCCTGCTTATACCAGGCGGATGGTTTATACTGTCCGCCTGTTTGTCCAGATATCCCGCATACAGTTTCGGCGGCATAATGGAACAGAAAGAATCTCTGTGGGTACTCTTAAGCTATCTGGTCGTGGGATATTACAGTTATGTATATGTGTCCGAGACAGAAGATACAGGGACGGTGATCAGGGCTGTGTCGGCAGGCGCGGTCCTGCCCTGCCTTCTGGGGCTGACACAGCTCCTTCAGTGTGATATTTGGGCTTCCTCTTTGGGCAGAATGCTGATGGCCCCGGAATATACAGACACGTTCAGGGACAGCCTTCGGTTTAATTTTTCAGAAGGTATGTGGGGGCGGGTGTATATGGCATTCTATAATCCGGACTATGCCGGAATTTATCTTGCGATGATCCTTCCGCTATTATTTCTTTTAAAAGGAAAGAAACGCGTCATTTTCATACTGCTGGATTTGCTCTGCCTGGCAGGAACTTTTTCCAAAACGGCATGGATTGCAGGCGGGACAGTGTTATTTGTGCTTTTGCTTCTAAAGAGCGGGCACAGAAGACGGAATTATGTTCTGGGCGCTGTTATTTTAACAGCTGCGGGAATTGGCGTGGTCTTAGGCATTGCATATGAAACAGAAGAGACGGGAAAACGGTTGGAAGCCGTATCAGGAAAAAAAGATTATGTAGAAATACAGTATAATGGAGAGACTGTCCGGCTGCGTGCGCTGCCCACAGAAGACGGGGGCGTGAAACAGGATGTCCGGTATACAGGTGAGGAAGGGCAGAAAGTGGAGCTTAAATGGTCAGAAGAACGGGGAGAATGCGATCCTCTGGATCCGATGCTGGAAGGGCTTCATTTTCGGGCCTATGGAAAAGACGGTGTTTCCTATGCGGCGTTTCGCTGTCATGGACTGGATTTTCGATTTACAAAAGATTCGGGGAGCGGGAAATATGAGTATATTACGATGAACGGAAAACCGGACGATTTAAAAGATGCTGTGTCTTTTAAACTCATACCGGACGAAGCGATAAGCGGGAGAGGATATATCTGGAACCGGACGCTTCCTTTGATCCTTGAGAATCCCTGGACCGGGACCGGGCCGGATACGTTTATGTTGGTATTTCCGCAGGACGACTATGTGACGAGAGCGAATCTGGGATATGGTTTTTTTACGGAGATTCTGACTAATCCGCACAGTCTGTATTTGCAGGCTGCGTTACAGACGGGGATTCCGTCTCTGGTTATTTTGTGTATCGGTGTTTCTATGTATTTCATAAAATCCTGGAAACTGTATGCGGGGAAAAAGAAGCATGGAGAAATGGAAACCGCAGGGGCTGCGCTGGCATTGGGGTGTCTGGCTTATCTGATCTGTGGCCTGACCTGGTCTTCGAGCGTCTGTACTACGTCGGTTTTCTGTATCTTGTTCGGCGCGGGGGTGGGGGTGAATCAAACAATCAGGGACTGTTACTGACAAATGTGGGTGAATGCAGAAGAAAGTTTTTACTCAGCATAAAAATGGATTGCAGAAATGTTTGGCTATATTAAAAATGCAAAAGGAAAGGTGATGGTAACAAAAAGAAATCGGCGTCAGAGAAGTGCGATGGGAAACAAAGTGTTGGTGGAAGCTGTTTGTGTAATTTAAATGATATGAAACTGATACAATGCATCCAGGCATGAGTTTGGGTGCAAATTTTTGTTCCGTGAATCGAAGAATATTATTCCTGTAAGATTGATATAATACACTGACCCTGCGTGAGACGGATATGGTTTTGCGTGGCCTGACGATTGACAGAAAGCCATTAAAAGACCATATGGAGGCAGTCGGGCATAAAGAGGCATTTGATTTTGTGCGGGATTTGGTAAAAGAACAGGTGCCTTTATCGGAAAGCATCATCAGGCAGATCCATTATCTTGTATTGGCAGGTAAACGGGAAGATCGCGGTGTTTACAGAAGAGTTCCTGTCAGGATTATGGATGCGAAAAATGAACCAGTACAGCCGTATTTAATTCAGCCTAAAATGGAACAGTTGTTGGAGGACTACAGGAATAATACAGATCATATCATTCCCCGACTTGCATGGTTCCATATTGAATTCGAGGGAATTCATCCTTTTATTGATGCTCATGTTATAATTGGGACAAGGTTAGAGAAACCCAGTAAAATCAACGGGTTTGCACTCCTTAGTCCCAATTTTTTTATGCCCGAAAGGGGAGAACGGAATCACCACACTTCTACATATATTGCTGGCCAGCAGTATGAAAGTCTGATAGCGATTAAAGCAACCATACCATCCGCTGATGATGGATTTGAAGGTCCGAAGCCCTTATAAATGCTGACGGGTTGCAACGGGGCGTTGTAATGATGGTTGACAGGTTTCGGCCGGGTTTAATGTGAACCGGGCGCCATGGGAGGGTTAAACCTGTGTTTCTGTACCATGGGTATAAATGAGATTTAACTACGGCAAGCCGGGGAACTTACAGCGCCCATATTGTTGTGATGGTTTTTATAGATTAGCTTATCGTTTCGTTCGGAAACAAATATTTCTTTTTTACAGGGAAAGGCATAGGCCGGTGCGCCTGGGAGCGGTTCCTGTAAAATTCCATAGGGAAGTTCAGTAACAGAGAATCAGTGGCAGATCCGGTCTGGGGCCATTGAAAGGATAGGGAGCAGATGAAGAAGGATGTCAGAAAATTTAAGGTATATGAGCAGAGCGGCCATAATTATAAGCCGACG
>DKVI01000119.1 GCA_002491115.1 Lachnospiraceae bacterium UBA7182
CCGGTTTCTTGTGTAAAGCCGCATGAATGAACAAAAAATTAACTTCCAAAATGTAGAAAGCTGTACTATAATAAGTATACCTTTCAGTATTTGGGAAATACTGGAAGTAGAAAATATTACATAAAGAAGAGGCATTTTTAAAATGAAAGACAACTGGAGAGATTATTACCATAAAGGTCTGGCAGCGTTTTTGACCATCGCCATGAGTATTCTGTTCTTTTTTATGGTATTTCGGTTCAGGGAACTCCGCATTTATGTGGGGCTGATTCTGAATATATTAAGGCCGTTTGCGTTCGGCGCGGTGATCGCGTATCTTCTGTCGCCTTTATGCAACTGGATTGAACGCTGGGGAGGGAAGGCTCTGCAGCTGGAGAACAAACCCTCTTATAAGCAGGAAAAATATAAAAAGATGTTATCCGGTGCGGGGATTGTTATAAGCCTGCTTTTATTCTGCCTGATTATCTACGGTCTGATTGCCATGGTGGGCGCGCAGGTGATCGACAGCATCAGGCTTCTGATCGAAGCCATGCCTGAGTATATCCAGAGAATGAGCAGCTGGCTGGAACAGATGGTAGCGGACAATGAGGTAATCTTAAATTATGTGGAGCAGTATTCCAAAGATATTACAGAGTATGTTCAGGATTTTGCCAAAGGCCTGGTGCCCAATATCAATAATATTATCAATGGTGTGTCCATCAGCCTGTGGACAACCGTAAGCGTGGCCAAAGATCTGATCATCGGCCTGATCGTGGCGGTTTATCTGATGAACAGCCGGAAGATTTTTGCCCGTCAGGCGAAGATCGTAGTGCATGCCGTCTTTCCGGTAAAAAAGGATCTGCCGCCGGACAGAAAGCAGACGGCAGAATGGATTTTATATGAGGCAAATGTTTTAAATAATTATCTGGGCGGGTTTGTCAAAGGGAAGCTTCTGGATTCTCTGATTATCGGTTTGATCTGTATGGTTTTTACCAGCATTATGAAGATGCCCTACGCGATGCTGATCAGCGTGGTCATCGGCGTTACGAATATCATTCCTTTTTTCGGGCCGTTTTTTGGAGCGGTGCCCACGGCGATTCTGATCCTGATGGTCAGTCCGGTGAAATGTGTGTATTTTATCATTTTTATTCTGGTACTTCAGCAGTTCGACGGAAATATCCTGGGACCTAAGATTCTGGGCAACTCCACGAACCTGGGAAGCTTCTGGGTATTGTTTGCGATTCTTTTATTCGGCGGATTGTTCGGGATCGTGGGGATGGTCATCGGTGTGCCGGTCTTTGCGTTTATCTATCAGCTGGCGCAGGAATGGGTCCGCAAGCGGATAAAAACACAGAGAGACGGAGAAAAGAAGGAAAAAGAGGCTGCCACATGACGGGCAGCCCTTATTTTATTTCTTTTTTCTTCTGTATTTTTCTTCGCAGTATTTACAGCGATAGATCTCCTTTTTCGGGTCGGTCAGGACGAAGATATGATCCAGTTCCTGCTCGATGGAAGTGATGCAGCGCGGATTGTGACATTTTGCCACATTTTTGATTTCTTTAGGAAGAGAAAGCTTTTCTTTTTTAATAATCTGGTCATTCTGGATGATATTTACGGTAATCTTATGATCGATAAAGCCCAGGGCGTCCAGGTCGATCTGGTCAATGGGGCACTCGATCTTGATGATGTCTTTTTTTCCCATCTTGTTGCTGCGGGCGTTTTTGATGATGGCGACGCAGCCGTCAAATTTATCCAGGTTCAGATACTGATAGATTTCCATACTTCTGCCGGCCTCGATATGGTCCAGCACAAAACCCTCGTGAAGCCCTCCGATATTTAACATACTTTCACCTCCAGAAGTGTAAGGATCAGCGCCATGCGCACATAGACACCATACTGCACCTGACGGAAATAGGCGGCCCTGGGGTCCTTGTCCACCTCCACAGAGATCTCGTTGACCCGGGGAAGAGGATGCATGACAATCATATCCTCTTTTGCCAGTTTCATCTTTTTATTGTTTAAAATATAAAAATCTTTCAGTCTTATATAGTCTTCTTCGTTGAAGAAGCGTTCCCGCTGTACGCGGGTCATGTACAGGATATCCAGCTCGGGCATGACATCCTCGATCCTCTCCACTTCTTTGTAGGGGAAATGGTTTGCTTCCAGTACATCTTCCTTGATATAGCCCGGAATCCTGAGTTCTTCCGGGGAGATGAATACGAACTTTATGTTCTGGTACCGTGCCAGGGCGCGTACCAGCGAATGGACGGTACGTCCGAATTTTAAGTCTCCGCACAGACCGATGACAAGGTTATCAAGCCGCCCCTTTAAAGAACGGATCGTAAGCAGGTCGGTAAGTGTCTGGGTGGGATGCTGGTGTCCGCCGTCGCCGGCGTTGATGACAGGGATAGAAGATACGGTGCTGGCTACCATGGGCGCTCCCTCTTTGGGGTGACGCATGGCACAGATGTCGGCATAACAGGAGATCATGCGAATGGTGTCGGAAACACTTTCTCCCTTGGCCGCGGAACTGCTGGCCGCGGAAGAAAAACCAAAAATATTGCCGCCCAGGTTGATCATGGCGGCTTCAAAACTAAGCCTTGTCCGGGTGCTGGGTTCATAAAACAAAGTCGCGAGTTTTTTGCCGTCGCACGCATGGGCATATTTCTCCGGATGGCGTTCAATGTCGCCCGCCAGGTCGAGAAGCTGATCCAGCTCTTCGATGCTGAAATCCAGAGGACTCATCAAATGTCTCATATAAGCCTCCTATGAAAGTTCCGCATCTGTCCTCCTATGCCCCTGTGACTGGAAGGATTTTTGCCCGCTTGCGCGTTCAAAAACCCTTCCGGGGCATATTCGGGCAGATGCTGATTAGAGATTCTCTTTACTATGCTACGACTAGGATACACGATATGAGAGGGAAATTCAACTTGTTTTTTCAGAAACTTTCGGGGGCTTTATCTGGTGAGGAGACGCTCATAGAAAAGGCCTACTAGGAACCATACCGGGGCGTAGTCCAGGCGGATGACGCCCTGGCACTGCAGCGGACTTTTGCTGTAATCCCAGGGGCACATGCCGCGGCGCTTTAAGAGCAGACCGCTTATATATTCGCCGCCGAAAATACAGGTCATATATACAAGACCCCGCCTGAGAACAGATTTGCCTTTCATATGGTTCATGACAGGCGCCAGGAATGCGGCGCTGCCGTAGATGGGGAACATCCACAAAGAGGAGTTCCCGGTCAGTTTTGGATTGCGTACGCGCAGGGCGTGCAGGCCGGTCCAGAAGATTTCCATGGCCCATCCGATGACGCCGCAGCGCAAAAAATTCCGTGTAATCATAAAGATAGTATGGGAAATCCGGAAAATAATTATACACTTGAAATGCCGTACGAAATATGGTACAACATATTGACGATACAATTCGTTAAGAGATATACTGTCTATATAGAGGTCAGAATGATGAATAAGGGGTGTATGTATGATAGCGACAAATTTTTCCAATGTAAGAAATAATTTTAAAGAAGTCTGCGACCGCGTGGTAAAAGATTCGGATATCGCGATCATTACAAGAAAAAATGATGAAAATGTTGTTTTAATGTCCCAGGCTCAGTATGATAATTTGATGGAGAATCTGCATATAAGGGACAGTAAAGCAAATTACGAATGGTTGAAAGAGTCGGTCAGGCAGGCAGAAGACGGTAAGCTTGTCAGGTTTGATCCGGAGGATTAATATATGAATGTATCCTTTACGGAAAATGCCTGGAAAGATTATTTATACTGGCAGAAAATGGATAAAAGGGTAGTGAAAAGAATCCATGAACTGATCAAAGATATTAAAAGAAGTCCTTTTGAAGGAATCGGAAAACCAGAAGGACTAAAATATGACCTGGCAGGAAAATGGAGCAGGAGGATCAGTGATGAACACAGGCTGGTTTATCAGGTAGAAGGCGATAGTCTGATTATATATACCTGCCGATATCATTATGAATGAAGAAAGTGTGAATAAAATGACATACGAAGAAGCAAAACAGTTCCTGGCAGGGTGCAATCAGTATGCGGGAGAGATTACCCTTGCCCCTCTCCGGGAACTGTTAAAAAGGCTTGGCAATCCCCAGGACAGCCTTAAGTTCATACATATAGCAGGGACCAACGGCAAAGGTTCCGTGCTGGCTTTTGTGTCGACAGTCTTAAAAGAGGCCGGATATAGGACGGGAAGATATATCTCACCGACCATATTCAGCTACAGGGAGCGGATTCAGGTGGACGAAGCATATATTTCCAGAGAGGATCTGACGCGCCTGACGGAAAAAGTGCAGGCAGCCGGGAAAGAGATGCTGTCGGAAGGACTTGGCCACCCCACCATGTTTGAGGCGGAAACGGCGGTGGCGTTTTTATATTTTGCGGAGCAGGCATGCGATCTGGTAGTACTGGAAACCGGTATGGGCGGGCGGACGGACGCCACGAATGTGATTCAAAATACGGAGGCGGCGGTGCTGGCGTCCATCAGTATGGACCATATGGGATTTTTGGGCGATACACTGGCGCTGATCGCGGAAAATAAGGCCGGGATCATAAAGCCGGGATGTACCGTGGTGACCGCAAAACAGAAGCCGGAGGCGGCCCGGGCGGTGGAAGAACAGGCAAAAGCGTGCGGATGCCCGGTCAGAACGGTTGACCCTTCCAAAATCGTGAATCGAAAACGGGGACTTTTCGCGCAGACCTTTGACTATAAAGATCATAAACAGACAGAGATATCTTTATCCGGCGAATACCAGTTTGAAAACGCGGCGCTGGCGCTGGAAGTGGTTGACGCATTGAGAGAAAAAGGTTATAAAATACCGGACACCGCCCTCAGAGCGGGATTAAAAAAGGCCGTCTGGACCGGACGGTTTACCGTGGTGGCAAAGGAACCGTATTTTATTGTGGACGGGGCCCATAATCAGGACGCGGCCGAAAGGCTCCGGCAGACCATAGAAAACTATCTGTCCGGACGAAGGCTCATTTATATTATGGGTGTGCTGGCGGATAAGGAATATGATCTTGTCATACAAAAGACCGTGCCCCTGGCGGCAAACGTCATTACCGTCATGACGCCGGACAATGACAGGGCGCTTCCGGCTAAGGATCTTGCCCGCGCTGTGGCAAAATACAATCCTCATGTGCAGGCGGCAGACAGTATAGCGGACGCGGTGGAAAAAGCCTATGAACTGGCAGACAAAGACGATATCATCCTTGCGTTTGGTTCTCTGTCTTATCTGGGAGAATTAGTAAGGACAGTGAAAAAGAGAGGAGATCACGCATGACAGATTTACTGGAGCTTCGGGACCAGATTGATGAAATTGACCGGGAGATCGTAAGATTATTTGAAGAACGGATGGATATCTGTAAGCAGGTGGCCGAATACAAGATAGCGAACGGAAAGAAAGTACTGGACCGGGCACGGGAAATAGAGAAATTAAAAGTTCTGGGAAATCTTGCCCACAATGAATTTAACCGTCATGGCGTGCAGGAACTGTTCCAGCAGATCATGTCCATGAGCCGGAAGCTTCAGTACCAGCTTCTGGCTGAAGAAGGCGTATCCGGAAGCCTTCCCTTTACCTGTATCGATCAGATCGACCGTAAGCACTGCCGGGTGGTCTACCAGGGCGTGGAGGGGGCTTATCAGCACCAGGCAGCCCTTAAATATTTTGGGGAGGACGTAAATATTTTCCATATGGACAGTTGGCGCGGATGCATGGAAGCCATCAAAGAAGGCATGGCGGACTATGCGGTGCTTCCCATAGAAAATTCTTCCGCGGGAGAGGTAAGCGATATCTATGACCTTCTGGAAGAGTACGAGAATTATATCGTGGGGGAGCAGATCCTTGAGATCAACCATGCGCTTCTGGGGCTGCCGGGGGCGAAGCTTTCGGATATCCGCACGGTCTATTCCCATCCCCAGGCGTTGATGCAGTGTTCGGTCTATCTGGAACAGCAGCATGGCTGGAAGCAGGTAAAAATGGCCAATACTGCCATGGCGGCCAAAAAAGTGGCCGAGGACCAGGACAAGACCCAGGCGGCCATCGGGAGCGTGGCGGCGGCGGAGCATCACGGGCTGAAAGTGCTGAAGATGCCGGTCAACCATAATCGTCTGAACGCCACCCGCTTTATTATCATCACCAACCGCAAGATGTATGAAAAAGACGCCAAAAAGGTCAGCATTTGCTTTGAACTGCCCCATACGAGCGGGAGCCTTTATAATATTCTTGCCCATATTATCTACAATGACCTGAATATGTGCAAGATTGAATCCCGCCCGATTCCGGAGCGTAACTGGGAGTACCATTTTTTTGTGGATTTTGAAGGAAATTTAAATGACAGCGCGGTCAAAAACGCCGTCCGCGGTATCATGGAGGAAGCGGTAAACTTTAAAATACTGGGCAATTATTAGTCCCCGTTTATGTTCTGGCTGCTTTCAGCGTTTCCAGAAGACTGTAAGGAATCTCAAGATTGTGCTTAAGGCCTGTTCCAAGGGAGATATCCGGCTTGTTGGCGCCGTGAAAATCGGAGCCGCCGGTGACGAGCAGGCCGTATTTTTTCGCCAGCGCGCGCATATGGGCTTCGTCGGAGCCTTTGTTTAACACATAGACGGCTTCCATGCCCTTTAGTCCAGCTTCTTTTAACTCCCCGACCAGGGCCTCCAGCTGCTTTTTTGTCAGGCTGTATAAAAGCGGATGGGCAAGCACCGGGATTCCGTGGTGCGTAAGGATCATGCGGATGGCGTCTACAGGCGTGATCTCTTCTTTGGGGACAAAGCAGGAAGCGTTGTCGCCCAGGTATTTGTCAAAGGCGACAGGCCTGGTTTCCACATAGCCTTCTTCCACAAGCCATGCGGCCATATGGGCGCGGGTGATCACTGCGTCGGGAAAACGGCGGATCAGTATTTCTTCCGAGATGGGAAAACCGGTGAGCGCGCGGATCTTTTCGCACATTTTTTCATTCCTTGCGTTGCGGGAATTGATAAACCCGTGGAGCTGTTCCTGAAAAGAGGGAGAACGGTAGTCGATAAAATATCCCAGAATGTGTATGTCCCGGTGCTGCCATCTGGTGGAAAATTCGATGCCGGGGACCACTTCAAGACCGGTGCCTTCTGCCGCCTGTAAAGCTCTGTCAATGCCGTCAACCGTATCGTGGTCTGTCAGGGAGTAAGCGCCAAGGCCGGCTGCAATCGCCAGGCGGGTCAGTTCCTCGGGGGACAAAGAGCCGTCGGAAAAATAAGAATGTACATGAAGATCTATGGTTTTCATAAGGAACCTCCTGTTCATGGTTGTAGATCAAATGATTTCTATAGAAAGAGTATAACACAAATGAAAGATTTTTTGAAAATAGTATTTGGACTTGCTTTTCCCATTGCGATTCAGAATCTGATCAACACCGGCGTGACCACAGCGGATGTGGTTATGCTGGGGATGGTGGGGGAGACGGCGCTTTCCAGCGGCTCTCTGGCAGGCCAGGTTCAGTTTGTCATGGGTCTGATGGTCTTCGGTATGACTTCCGGGGCGTCGGTTCTGACTGCCCAGTATTGGGGGAAAAGGGATATAGATACCATCGAGCGGGTGTTCAGCATGACCCTTTGCTTTGCGTTGACGGCGGGACTTGCTTTCTTTGCCGCGGCAGAGTGTTTTCCCAGGCAGTTGATGCACATTTTTTCATCGGAGGAAGAGATCATCGCAAACGGCGCGGCGTACCTTCGGATCGTGGCTTTTGGATATCCTTTGTCGGCGTTTTCCACAGGATATCTGTATCTGATGCGCAGCATCGAGCGGGTAAAGATCGGAACGGCAGTGCTGGCAGGTTCTCTGATTCTCAACGTGATCTTAAATGCCGTGCTGATCTTTGGGCTTTTCGGTATCCCTGCCATGGGGGTAAGAGGCGCGGCGCTGGCGACGCTTTTATCGCGCTGTTATGAAATTCTTGTGGTTCTCTTTTATATATGGAAAATTAACCGCCAGGTCCGCCCGCGATTCCGGTATTTTTTCCACTGGAATCCGCTGCTGTTTAAAGATTTTATGGTCCTTGCCGTTCCGGTGGTGTTAAATGAGACGCTCTGGGGCGCGGGCATGTCCGCCAATGCGGCGGTCCTGGGCCAGCTTGGCAGCGCCGCGGCAGCGGCCAATTCGGTTGTCCGTGTCATCCGGGAACTGATCATGGTGATGAGCATGGGACTGTCGGCGGCCACAGCCGTTCTGGTGGGAAAAGCCATCGGAGAGAAGCAGATGGACCAGGCAAAGCTGTATGCCAGAAGGATGATCGGCTTAAGTTTTATTGTTACTTTTTGTGCCAGCACGGTCATCTTCTTTTTGCGGGGAACCATCACAAATGCGCTGTCGCTGGGGGCAGAGGCCAGGGGCTATCTTTTATTTATGCTGACAATCCTGTGTTTTTATGCGCTGTGTCAGTCCATTACATGCCCGGTGATCGTGGGAGTCTTACGGGCAGGCGGAGACACCCGCTTCGGTCTTCTGGTGGAGGCAGGTACTTTGTGGTGCGGGTCGATTCTGCTTGGTTCTTTGGGCGCTTTTGTTTTTCACCTTTCGGTCCGCCCGGTGGCAGTGCTCTTAATGACCGATGAATTTATTAAATTTCCGTTGGCATTCTGGCGCTACCGGAGTAAAATATGGCTGAAAGATGTGACAAGATAAAATGCAAGGATGATTGGAGATACGAACTTATGATAAATAAAAATTCTTCTCATATGGCAGGAATCCTCCTGACCCTTCTTGGCGCCATGCTGTGGGGGATCTGCGGAAGCTGCGGGCAGTATTTATTTCAATATAAAGAAGTGACGTCCAACTGGCTGGTGCCTTTCCGTCTTACCATTGCCGGGGCGGTGATTCTGATCCTTTTATTGTCTGTATAATGGGGTT